>NZ_RZQE01000820.1:0-1530 GCF_004022955.1 Mesorhizobium sp. M7A.F.Ca.US.002.01.1.1
CTTATAAATTGTCATGACTTAACTCCCATTGTTGGCTTTCCGCCTTTTAACATTCCGCATCCAGGCCATGATGTCAAAGACGGCGTGGATTGAGAACATGTTAGGGAATGTGCAACTTTGAAAGGGGAGCGGTTCGCGTGATAACGACAGTCTTGGCGCAAATTTGCTACTGTCCGACGGATTCTTCTGGAATCGCGATAGTCGATTAAACTGAGACATTTACTCTGGCCCGCACAGCACCAGAATCGATCCACCATGAGGCCAAAAGCCCCGCCGGACTGTCAGTATTCCTTCTCGTAGAAGATGCCGCCCTTGGCTTCGCCGGCATCGTTGGCCTCGCCGCGCAGCTTGACGCCGCGCCCGACATTGAGGTCGATCGTCGCCTTGCCCGAGCCAGGCTTGTCGCCCTTCTGGATGGTGACATAGGTGCGGTCGTTGAGGTATTTGCCGGCCGAAACCGCCGTGCCGCCCTGGTCGTCGGTGGTGACGTCGAGATCGTCGACGCCAATGGCGCTGCGCAGGTTTTCCAGCAGCGACGTCGAGCCGCCGACGCCGGCCAGCTGCCCCGCCGCTTCGGCGAGCTGGGCGATCTGCAGCGGCGACAGGTTCGACATCGAGCGGCCGAAGATCAATTGCGCCAGCACCTCATCCTCGGGCAGCGCCGGCACCGAGGAGAAGGTGAACTTCGGATTGGTCGCTTCGCCCGACACCACGATGGTGACGGTGGCGCTGGTCGTCGTCGTGGTCGCCGTCAAATTGAGATAGGGCACCAGCGAGCCGGAAAACCCGACCGTGCCTTCGGTGAAGGTCAGCCGCTTGCCGAGGATCGACAGTCGTCCGCGCTGCAAGGTGAAGGTGCCGACCGCTTGCGGCGACGAGGCCGGGCCGGTCAGCTTCAGCGAGCCGCCAAGTTCGGCATCAACGCCCCTGCCCTGGATGAAGATCTGATTCGGCGCGTTGACCGTGACATCGAGCGCAAGGCCGCTACCGCCGCCCTTGCCGCTGGTCGTCGGCGGCCGCAGCGCCTTGTCCTGCGCCTTGACCGCGCCCGGCGCGTTCTTGTGCTTGACGTCGAGCGCCGCCAGCGAGCCCGGCAATTTGTCGGGAACGGTGATCACCGTCTTGGCGAGATTGACGGTGCCGGCGATGACCGGTGCGGAGGTCAGCGGTCCCTTGATCGTCAGGTCGCCGCCGAGATTGGCGGTCACCACCCTGCCGTCCGTATAGCGGCCGTCGACCAGCTTGATCGACAGGTCGGCCGGGAAACCCTGCGCCGGGTTGATGCCGACCGTGCCGCTGGCCGACAGGCTGCCGCGCGTTGACAGCGTTCCGGTCAGCCGGTTGATCCTGGCGACGCCGCCGGCAATCGAGACATCGGCGGCGAGATCGTTGACGGCGAGGCCGGAGCGCGCATCGACAAGGCGCGCACCCGAGGTGCTGATGCTGCCGCCGATGACGGGCGATGTCGCCGGACCGCGCACCTGCACGTTGACATTGGCGGTTCCAGACAAAAACAGGCCCCGCGCGGGC
>NZ_RZQE01000821.1:0-1529 GCF_004022955.1 Mesorhizobium sp. M7A.F.Ca.US.002.01.1.1
ACCTTTTGCTCGGTCAGCTCACCGCCATAGAGATACATCCACGACACCGCCGGCCGCACCTCGTTGACGACGCCGGAATGGTCGGACAGGTGCTCGCAGGAAAAATAATCGAACAGCACCACCGGGCCTTCAGTGGCGATAAAGCAATGCCGCGTCGGATTGTGCGCCACCCAAAGCTGCATGTTGGTGCTGTCGGTGGCGTAGCGGATGTTGACGGGGTCGTAGAGCAGGGCGCCGGCATAGCCGCGCCGCTTCAACTCGGCGCGGATACGCTCCAGCCGGTATTTTCGCATCGCCGCCAGGTCGGGCGCGGCAATGCCTGCCGCCGCCCACTCAGCCTCGGCCCGCGGGCCATAGCCCAGCACATGCTGATTGAGCGAACCCGCCTTCTGACGGGAGGCGTCGCGCAAAGCTTCGATCGAGCCCGGCTCGAACGGCATGATCTTGCGGTGGCGGCCAAAGCTGCCCTTCGGCCCCGCGCTGTCCATCGTCGAACCTCAGGTCCGCATCTTCTCGCCGCTCGGATCGAAGGGCGCTTCGACATTGATGCGGGCCGGGCGCCGGTGACCGAGGATCTCGATCTCGAACAGCCCGGCACTTTCGTCCTCGGCAAGCGCTGCGGGGATATAACCCTGCGCCATCGACTTCTGCACATAATGCGCATAGCCGCCCGATGTGACCCAGCCGACCACGCGCCAGTCGCCGTCGACGATGCCGCGCACGGCGGATGCGCCTTCGGCAGCCTTGGAGCCACGTATTTCCTTGCCGCCCTTGTCGAAGCGCGGCGCGCCATAGCCATGCGGCTTTTCCACCGTGCCGTAGTCCTTGCTGACCTTGGCCCAGATCGGCTCGTCGCCCATGACATCGGCGTCGGCGGCATCGACGATGAAGGAGACGCGGCGCAGCTTTGGCCCCTCGGCCTGTTCCTTGGCGGCGGCCTCGCGGCCGATGAAGTCATTCTTCTCGAGCTTGATGAAGCGGTCCATCGCGCCTTCGAACGGTCCATAGATCGGCCGCAACTCGCGGAACCAGGTCGGAAAGTTCTTTTCGAGGCGCATGGAGAGCAGAGCGCGCATGCCGAAATCGACAAGGCCGAATTCCTCGCCGGCGTCCTTGATTGCTTTGTAAACCAGGCGTTCGTAGGCCGGCGCCATCCAGATTTCATAGCCGAGGTCGCCGGTGTAGGTGATGCGGTTGACCATGCAGGGCGCCCCGCCAACAGCCATCTCGCGGAAATCCATGAAACGGAAGGCTTTTGTCGAGACGTCGACATCGACCAGTTTCTGCAGCAGGTCCCGTGATTTCGGCCCGGCGATCGACAGGCCGACCAGCGTCTGGTCGAAGCGGTGGATGCGCACCGTTCCGTCCTTCGGCAGGTGCTTCTCGAACCAGCGCATGTGGTATTTCTGCGCCGCCGAAGAGCCCCAGATCATGAAGCGGTCTTCTGCCGCCTTGGCGATGGTGAAGTCGCCGATCAGCTTGCCGAACTCGTTGAGCATCGGCGTCAGCACGATGCGGCGGGTCTTCGG
>NZ_RZQE01000822.1:0-1527 GCF_004022955.1 Mesorhizobium sp. M7A.F.Ca.US.002.01.1.1
GGTGTCGGGAACGCCGGTTCTTGCATGCTCCGGGCCAAGCGGCGTCACTGCCGCGGTTTTGTCGAACCATAGGAACGCGTCGAACTGCTGGGGCAGGGAAGCGTCCGCATAGTGGCTGCCCAGCTCGGTTTCCGGCCGGTAGATTACCCCGATGAATCGCTCCAGCCTGCGTTCCAGCAGCCGCTCACGCAGCGTCTTGTCGCGCCCGAGGTCGAGCAGGAACCGCGACACAAGAGAATCGTGGCAAAGCCGTTCGTAGCTGTCGGCGTGCGACGCGCGAACCTGCTTCACCTCCATTTCGCCATCCCAGTCGCTTGCGGCCGCTACAGTGCCGGAATGCGTGCCCATACCGATTAGCGCTGCCTCATCGCCGAAACGCTGCCGGCAGAGCTGACCGATGTTCAGTTCGTCCCTGACGACACCCATCTCGGTAAAGCGGGCATCGCCGATATGGGAATTGTGCGCCCACACCACCGCCTTGGAGTTGGGGCCGCCGGCGTTCAACAAATGTTCCAAGGTCTCGAACATGTGGGTGTCGCGCAGGTTCCAGGACTCCGCACCGCCATAGTACATGATCCGGTAGTAGTGTTCGGCGGACGCGATCAGCCGAGCATTCTGACTGGCGTCGAGAAAGTCGGTTCCGTCCTGTTTTGCATAATCGAGTTGTCTGGCGAGCAAGTCCCGGCATTGTTCCAGCACGGCTTTCTCGCATTTTTTATAGCCGGCGGTGAGCACCGCACGGCCGTAGGTAGACGGTTCGTGTTGCCAGGGCGTCAGGCAACCATACCGTTCGCGTGCAATCTTGGCTGCCTGGGGATCGACCCGGTCGAGATAGTCGAGGACCGCGCCTATGGACCCGCTCATATTGTAGATGTCCAGGCCGTAGAACCCTGCTTGCTCCGAAGGTTCTAGCTTCTCGTTGCGACGGCGCATCCAGTCGGAGAAGGCCGCGACATCGGTGTTGCGCCACATCCACGTCGGAAACCGCTGGAATGGCGCACCGGCGCCTGTTCGCGGCCGACGATGGCGAACATAGCGGTCGATCGCCGCCGCATCGGGCCAGTCCGCCTCGACCGCGACGATGGTGAAGCCGTGCCGTTCGATAAGCCTGCGGGTGATCGCCGCGCGCGCCCTGTAGAACTCGGACGTGCCATGGCTTGCCTCGCCAAGCAGAACGACGCGCCGGTCGGCGAACCGGTCGAACAATGCGCCGAAGGCCGGATCGTCGAAATCGGGCAGCGGTTCAGCCGCGGCCGCAATCATATCGGGCAGGCTGATCGGATGCGGATGTCGAAGTGGGCGACCGACCTTGGTGACGGTGCCGTTTTCCGACCAACCCTGCTCGCCGATGAGAGGGACGAAGCGCACGCCGCCGAAATCCTCCTCGCTGTAGGTTGCGGCACCTGTCCGGGTGACTTTGAGCAGGCGTTGCAAATCGGGGTCGTCGCCGACCGGAATGACGAGCCTGCCGCCGACATCGAGTTGCTCCTGAAGGGCGAGCGGTGCGCCGGGACCGCTGGCTGTCAC
>NZ_RZQE01000823.1:0-1526 GCF_004022955.1 Mesorhizobium sp. M7A.F.Ca.US.002.01.1.1
GCCGGCAAGCCAGTTCCCCTGCACGGCGTCAAGGTCCTGTTTCGTCATCCCGCCTACGAGAAAGAGGACGAGTCCGTCACGCTCGCCCTCGCCTCCGGCCCGGAGTTCGCCGCGCAGCACATGCCGAAGGACGGCGTCTGGATCGTTGAAGTCGACGCCGATGCCGGCCTGGCGCGACCCTATCGCGACGTCCGCAGGATCATGATTTCGCATGGAGCGCTGCAATGAGCTGTTGTGCACCGGGCGCTGAAATGGCGCTGGATCTGAAGGGCGCCACGTCGGTCCTGCCATCCAGCCAGGAGATCAGGTTGGCGAGCCGATCGCTTGGCGACAACCTTCGCCAGACCGACCTTTCAGTGCCGGCGGTTCATTGCGCCGCCTGCATCCAGACGATCGAGGCGGCACTTGGAAAGCTTGATCATGTCGAAAGCGCGCGCGTCAACCTGTCGACGAAGCGGGTCGCGGTCCAGTGGCGTGGAGACGAGGTGCCACCCTTCGTCGCCGCGCTTGGCAGGCTGGGCTACGAAGCGCATCTGTTCGCACCCGAGGTCGACGACAAGGACAAGACGCTTGCCGAACTGATCCGCGCCGTCGCTGTTGCTGGCTTTGCGGCGGGCAACATCATGCTGCTTTCGGTCTCGGTCTGGTCCGGCGCCGAAGGTGCGACCCGCGACCTGTTTCACTGGGTCTCGGCGCTGATCGCCATTCCTGCCCTCGCCTTCGCCGGCGGCATCTTCTTCCGCTCGGCCTGGAATGCCTTGCGTCATGGCGGCATGAATATGGACGTGCCCATCGCGGTCGGTGTTTCGCTCGCCTACGCCATGAGCCTTTATGAGACGATCAATCATGGCGACCATGCCTATTTCGACGCGTCGGTATCGCTGCTGTTCTTTCTTTTGATCGGACGCACGCTGGATCATGTGATGCGGGAGCGTGCCCGGACTGCCGTGAAAGGCCTGTCTCAGCTGGCCGCGCGTGGCGCCATGGTGCTGCGCGGCGATGGCGCGCGCGACTATCTGCCGGTCGGCGAGATCGAACCGGGGATGCAGCTGTTGATCGCGGCTGGTGAAAGGATACCCGTCGACGGCAAGATCATCCAGGGAACGTCGGATCTCGACTGCTCGCTGGCCTCAGGCGAAAGCACGCCGAAAAACGTGGCGCCGGGCGAAGCTGTACAGGCCGGTGTGCTCAATCTTACAGGCCCGCTGACGATCCAGGCGGCAGCCGCCGCAAAGGATTCGTTCCTGGCGGAAATGGTCCGGTTGATGGAGGCCGCCGAGGGCGGCCGCGCGCAATATCGCCGTATCGCCGACCGCGTTTCAGCGCTTTATGCCCCGGTGGTCCATCTCACCGCGTTTGTGACGTTCCTGGGCTGGATGGCGGCGACCGGCGACTGGCATCGGGCGATGACGGTCGCCATCGCCGTTCTCATCATCACATGCCCGTGCGCGCTTGGCCTCGCGGTGCCGATCGTGCAGGTGGTCGCCGCGCGACGCCTGTTCGAGAACGGCATCATGGTCAAGGAC
>NZ_RZQE01000824.1:0-1522 GCF_004022955.1 Mesorhizobium sp. M7A.F.Ca.US.002.01.1.1
GCCTGCGCCTGTACAGGGCGAACAGCCGGCGGAACCTACAAAAAAACCTGCCGCCGAGCAGCCTGGCGCCGAGGGGCCTGCATCAAAGCAGCCTGTGACTGGAGAGCAACCTTCAACCGACCAGCAGCCTCCAGCCTCCGAAAAGCCAGCCAATGGTGAGCCGGCGGCGCCCATCCAAAGCGAAAAGCCAGTCCAGGGCGAGGCGCCAGCAGATCCGAACGCCGCACCCGTGCTTGACAGCGAAAAGGATGCAAAACGTCCGGGCAAGGACGGCAAACCGCCTGCTCAGCAGAGCGATGGGGGTCAGGCCCCGGCGCCCACCGCTGCCCCCGCAGAGGCCGGACCACCCCCTGCAGACGACAAGTCAGCGCAGCAGGAGATCAAGCCGGAGAAGATCGTTCCGGTGACGAATGAAAAGGGCACTCGCCGTGAAAAGGCGCCTGATACCCAAGCGCCGGAACGTCCGAAAGGCGCCGATGTCCTCACGGAAATTGGCGGCCGGGTCATCATCCAGTTCAACAACCAGACGATAGTCGAGAGCAACGAAGCACCGCGCATGAACCGTGGTGCCAAGGACGTGTATTATGAGGATTTGCCGGGCAGCCGCACACGCGAGACGATCGTTCGCGACAACGGCAACCAAATCGTCACCATCCGCAACCGCAATGGAGACGTTATCCAGCGCTCCCGCATCACGCCCGACGGTCGCGAGTATGTGTTGAGCTATGTCGACGAGCGGTATTATCAGGACGTGCAGGATTGGCGCGATCCTGGAGATGACTTGCCGCCGATGCGGCTAACCATCCCGCGCAAGCAATACATCCTGGAGTCGGATTTGGTAGAGGATCCTGGCGACTACTACACCTTCCTCGAGCAACCGCCGGTGGAAAAAGTCCAGCGCCTCTACTCGGTCGACGAGGTCAAGCGCTCGGCGCGTGTGCGCGATATCGCCCGGCGCGTTGATCTCGACACGTTGAATTTCGAGTCCGGTTCGGCCGCGATCTCGGACAGCGAAGTCAAAAAGCTGCAAGGGGTTGCGGACGCAATGGAGCGCCTGCTGAAGAAGAACCCGGCGGAAACCTTCTTGATCGAAGGCCACACCGATGCTGTCGGTAGCGACAATGCGAACCTGGCGTTGTCCGACCAGCGAGCCGAGGCAGTTGCCGAGGCCCTCACCAACGCCTTTGGCATCGCGCCAGAGAACCTGACGACCCAAGGCTACGGCGAGCGCTATCTTAAGGTGAACACGACAGGGCCCGAAAGACAGAACCGCCGCGTCGCTATTCGCCGCATCACGCCGCTTGTGGCGCCCATCGCCAGCGCCAACTAACCAGGACAATCTCGCGATTCGGTAAAGCTCGCCGAATCGCGAGACCGTTACCAGCCAAGGCGCCGGCTCTAATCAAAATGGTGGCCGGCGCTGGTGGTTGAAGCGGGATTTGAACGTTCCCGGAATTTACCCGCTGGCTGCGTAGTGCGCGCGGAGCTTGGGCGTCCGGAGGTAATCAAGCATGGACATCGC
>NZ_RZQE01000825.1:0-1522 GCF_004022955.1 Mesorhizobium sp. M7A.F.Ca.US.002.01.1.1
CTGACAGGCGCCGCAAGGCAGAGCCGTCGCCGGCCGCCGTGGCGGCGCTGGCGCGGCGGCCGAGCGCGGTTCCCGAAGCGATGGCCTCGAAGCAGCCGATGACGCCGCACACGCAACGCTCGCCCTCATTGGTGATGGTCATGTGACCGATCTCGGCGGCAAGGCCACGGCGGCCATGCAGGATGCGCCCATCGACGACGACACCGCCGCCGATGCCGGTCGACACCGTGACAAAGACCAGCGAGCGAGCGCCATGGCCGGCGCCGAAGCGCCATTCGCCGAGCGCCGCGGCATTGGCGTCGTTCTCCAGACGGACCGGCAGGCCGAGCCGCCGCTCGAGGATGTCGGCAAGCGGTACATCCAGCCAGCCGGTGAGTGTCGGCGGGCCGACGGCGATGCCGGCCAGCGGATCAAGCGGTCCCGGCGCACCGACACCGACGCCGACGACCGACAGTGCCGGGGCTTCGGCATGGACGGTCGCCGCCAGCGCCTCGATCTGGCCGATCACCACGTCTGGACCGGCCTGCGCCTGCGCCGGCACCGCCGCGAATGCCAGGATCTTGCCTTCGCGGTCGACCAAGGCGGCGCGAAGCTCCGTCCCGCCAAGATCGATCGCAAGGGCGGCTTCCGTTGTCATGCCGCGACCTTCAAGCCGCGCAGCCAGCCGATGCGGCCGGCGAGGTCCTTGTCACCGAAGGCGAGCGAACCGAGAACCACGGTTTCGGCGCCGGCGGCACGCAGCAGCGGCACGGTCTCGTGGCGGATGCCGCCGTCGGCGGCCAGAACCACTTGCACCTCACGGCCGGCCTTTCTCAGGATAGCGCGGGTAGCGCCCAGCCTGTCGCAGGCCTTGTCCGACAGGCTCTGTCCCTTGACGCCGATTGCGGTTCCAAGAAGCGTTACGAAGGCGACTTCCGGGACGAAGGCCGTCACCGCTTCCACAGGCGTCTCCAGCCTGAGCACGACGCCCGCCTCGGCGCCGAGCTCCCGCGCCAGCCGCACGGCGCGCAATCCCGCTTCGCCATTCTCGGCATGGACGCTGATCATGTCGGCGCCGGCTTCGATGAACTGGCGCGTCTGCGCCTCGACGATTGCTTCATCGACCATCAGGTGGACGTGGATGGGTTTCGCCGTCAGCCCGGCGATGCGGGCAACGAGGTCGGGGAAGAACAGGAAGGACGGGGCGAAATGACCGTCCGCCACATCGATATGATGAAGATCGACATAGGGTTCGATGCGCTTCAAGTCGTTCTCGAAATTGGCAAGATTGGCAGACCAGAGCGAGAATTCGGCGATCATGCGATCGCGTGGCAGTTCGGCGATGGCGGCCGGGCCGGAGAGAGATTTCGAGATCATGATTGGTCCTGGTTGTCAAAATTTGTGTTGAGAAAGCTGCCGATGGCGGCGCGGATTTCGGCGAAATGACGCTCCTTGTCGGTGGCCTTCGGCGTCACCTCGACAAAGGCGGCATTGGGGATGGTGTCTGCAAGGCTGCGCGCGGTGGCCAGCGGATGGACGAGAT
>NZ_RZQE01000826.1:0-1519 GCF_004022955.1 Mesorhizobium sp. M7A.F.Ca.US.002.01.1.1
TCCGGACGACTGGGCCGAGATGTCCGCAGCGATCATCGCGCATGTCCAAGCCGGTTGAAGCAGCATAGGCTGGTTTGACGGACAAGGCTAACCGCAACAGGCGTGCCGCATGGTAGCGGCCACCGACAATCCAGGAAACAGACGAGCAAAAAATGTCCCTGACACTTCATTTCCATCCGCTGGCCTCCTTCTGCTGGAAGCCGTTGATCGCGCTGTACGAGAACGCCACGCCGTTCACGCCTGTCATCGTCGACCTTGGCGATGCTGAATCGCGCGCGGCCTGCCTGAAGATCTCGCCGGCCGGCAAGATGCCGGCGCTGCGCGACGATGCGCGTGGCCGTACGGTGCTGGAATCGAGCATCCTCGTCGAATATCTGGCCGCGCACTATCCGGGGCCGGTCGACCTCGTTCCCGCCGAGATCGACATGGCGTTGGCCGTCCGCCAAGCTGACCGTTTCTATGATTTCTATGTGCAGGAGCCGATGCAGAAGATTGTCGGCGACCGGTTGCGTCCCGGCGACAAGACCGACCCGTTCGGCGTCGAGCAGGCTCGCGACCGGTTGCGCAATTCCTACGCCATCATCGAACACGACATGCAGTCGAAGATCTGGGCGATGGGCGACAGCTTCACCATGGCCGATTGCGCAGCCTCCCCCGCGCTGTTCTATGCCAACAAGGTCGAGCCGTTGGGCGACAGGTACCCGGCTGTGAAGCGCTATCACGACCGCCTGCTGCAGCGCCCCGCCTTCGCTCGGGTGATCGGGGAGGCGCAGCCCTACTTCAAGTTCTTCCCCTACAACAACGGTTGATCGGGTCAGGCTTCCCAGAACTGATCGAGCCAGATGTTGAGTTTGAGGAAGCCAGTGCCGCTCACCGTATAGACGCGCCTTGTTCCTTCCGGCTTGGCGTGGACCAGGCCGGCATCGAGCAGCACTTTCAGATGTTGCGACACGGCTGGGCGCGAGACCGGCAAGCCGGCGGCCAGTTCGGTGACGGTTTTCGGGCCGCGGCGAAGTTCTTCCAGAAGATGGCGCCGGTTGGGATCGGCAATCGCCATGAAGGCGTCGGAAAACATCATGCCTGTATTAGTGAGGCAAAGCCTTTCGAATCTCAACCGTCTGCTTCTGCTTTTCTTCTGGGATCAAGCCGCAATGCTTCCGGGGTGACCGAACGGTCGGCCGGCTGCGTCTTGAAGGCGTCACGATCCCCGATCGGCACCGGCGCGCGGCGGCTGATGCGCAGCAGCGTGTAGCCCGCCAGGCAGAGATGCGCGAAGGCGGTCGCCAGGAACAGACCTTCCGGGCGCATCCAGCCCATCAGGGCAGCCGCAAGCAAAGGTCCGATCATCGTGCCGAAGCCATAGAGCAGCAACAGCCCGCCAGATACCTTGACGAAATCCTCCGAGCGCGCGTGGTCGTTGGCATGCGCCACGGCGATGGAATAGAGCGTATAGGCGAAGGCGCCATAAGCGGCGGTGAAGACGATGACGAAGACGCCGGAGCGTGGCTCGAACAGGAAG
>NZ_RZQE01000827.1:0-1518 GCF_004022955.1 Mesorhizobium sp. M7A.F.Ca.US.002.01.1.1
GGCCGACGTGGTTGCGCGTGACGAGTTCGAGACCGGCGACCGCGCGTTGCTCAATCTCGGCCACACATTCGGCCACGCGCTGGAAGCCGCCACCCAATATGACGGAAGCCGTCTCGTCCATGGCGAAGGGGTCGCCATCGGCATGGCGCTGGCCTACCGGTTCTCGTCGCGGCTCAATCTGGCCAGCCCCGACGATGCCGCGCGCGTCGAGGCGCATCTGCGCGCCGTCGGCCTGCCCTGGCGAATAGCCGACATCCCGGGCGATCTGCCTGACGCCGAGGCGCTGCTTGCCTTTATCACCCAGGACAAGAAGGTGTCGCGCGGCGCGCTAACCTTCATCCTGACGCGCGGCGTCGGCCAGGCTTTCATTGCCAAGGATGTTCCGGCATCGGAAGTGCTGTCGTTTCTGAGGGAAAACCACCCAAAGGAAAGCGACCGGAGATGAACGAGCCCGGCTGGATCGTTGTCGCCGTCCTTGCCATCCTCATCGTGCTGCTCGTTGCCGTGCGCACGCGCCTGCTTGCCATGTTCGGGTACGAGCTTTCGCGCATCGAGCCGCAGCGTTCCAGCCAGGACGAATTGCGCGGCGCGGTCGACGATTTCCGCCGCGACGGCCAGGTGGTGCGCGAGGATCGCGACCGCGTCGGCGGCCTGTTCGATCTCGCCGAACTCGAAGTCTCCGACATCATGGTCCACCGCACCAACATGCGCTCGGTCAATGCCGACAATGCGCCGGAAGCGGTGGTGCGCGAGATTTTGCAAAGCCCGCACACCCGCATGCCGCTGTGGAAAGGTTCGCTCGACAACATCGTCGGCGTGCTGCATGCAAAGGATCTGCTGCGCGCCTTGAACGAAGTCGGCAACGATTTCTCCAGGATCGACGTGATGAAGATCGCTTCGAAACCCTGGTTCGTGCCCGACACCACGACCTTGCAGGAACAGCTCAACGCCTTCCTTCGCCGCAAGGCGCATTTCGCCGTCGTCGTCGACGAATATGGCGAGGTCGAAGGGCTGGTGACGCTGGAGGACATTATCGAGGAGATCGTCGGCGAGATCGCCGACGAGCACGATGTCGACATACAGGGCGTCAAGCAGGAGGCCGACGGCTCCGTGGTCGTCGACGGTACGGTGCCGATCCGTGACCTCAACCGGGCTCTCGACTGGAACCTGCCGGATGAGGAGGCAACCACCATTGCCGGCCTCGTCATCCACGAGACGCAATCGATCCCCGAGGAGAAGCAGGCTTTTACGTTCCACGGCAAGCGCTTCATCGTCATGAAACGCGACAAGAACCGGATCGCAAGGCTGAGGATCAGGCCAGCCGGCGACGCCTGATGTGCGCCGGGAGACCGGGTGCCGTCATCCCGCGATCTGGCTCGTCGAGCGTTCGTGGATCGTCGCGCCGGTCTCGGCATCCATGGCCGCCAGGCTGACTTCATAACCCCAAAGCCTGCGGATGTGACGAAGCGTGGCGTCGCGGCTGGCATCCTCGAGAAGGATGCCGTCATTGACCTTGTG
>NZ_RZQE01000828.1:0-1516 GCF_004022955.1 Mesorhizobium sp. M7A.F.Ca.US.002.01.1.1
GAGGTGAGGAGCCCTGCCTGAAGAGGGATTTCGCGGGTGCCGTGCATTGGCAACAAAGCAGAAGTTGTGTTGATCCGGGCGGGCTCGTCGCGACGTATGCAGCGCTTTTTCGCCGCCGCGGCGGCACCCTGCTGGAGGAAGAAGTGCGGTCACTGACGCAGCCTGCTTCCGGCTGGCACGTCCACTTGCGGAACGGGCGGCGCCTGGCCACTGAAAACATCGTCATTGCGCTCGGTGCCTGGTCGCCATCCCTCCTCAGGCCGTTGGGCGTTTCCATGCCCATGATACGCAAGCGGGGCTACCACAGGCACTACAAAGCCGATCGCCTTCCAGGCAGGCCGTTGTTCGATGTTGCCGCCGCGGCCCTCTATTGCCCCATGAGTCAAGGGCTTCGGCTGACCACGGGCGCCGAGATTGCCCGCTTCGCGTCGACCAAGACGCCTTGGCAACTGGCCCGAGCCGAACGTATGGCGCGCGAGGTGATCGATTTCGGTGAAGCCGTCGAGCCTGAGCCCTGGGCAGGTTGGCGGCCATGCATGCCAGACATGCTTCCGGTAGTTGGCGCCGTTCCCAAAATCCCCGGTCTCTGGTGCAATTTTGGTCACGGCCATCAGGGATTTACCCTTGGACCCACAAGCGCCCGGCTATTCTCGGAACTGGCGGGCGGCAGGGCCGAAGATCAGGTGACTCAGGCTGTATCCCCTGTGCGATATCTCTGAACAACGGGGTCGCGGCTGAGCCGGATACCGCTTAGATCGAGCCCGCTTCGCATTGGAATGCGAATTCTCAAATCTCACCTCCTTCCAGATCCCGCCGGTAGGAGCCCAGATCGTGCTCCTGGGCGTCCGACCGGTCGTGTTGTCGGGACTTCAGCGAGTCACGCCCCAGTGCGCGATTACTTCGCCGATGCCTGCATCGCACTGAACAGATCGACCACGCTTTGCGGTGCGGTGTCGTCAAAAAACCGCTTTAGGTTCTGCTCGGTTTCTTGGGCCACCTTGCCGCTTCGTGGGAAGAGGTCGTTTTCGTAGACAGTGAGTGCGGCTTCGATCTCGTCAGGATAGGCAAGGAGCGCTTGGGCAAGCTCCGCGCCATCAAGCATGGCGAGGTTCGCGCCTTCGCCAGAGAATGGGGACATCAGATGCGCGGCATCGCCGAGTAAAGTTGCGCCTGGCACCCGGCTCCAGCGATGACCAACCGGGAGCGCATAGATCGGTCGAAGCACTGGATCGGTGTCGCAGTCCGTGATGAGGGCAGTCAGCTGCGGAGCCCATCCTTCGAATTGCCCGGCGATATGAGCCAACCCAGCTTCAGCGTCACTGAAATCGATCGAAGCGATCCAGTCTTCCGGTTTGTTCAAGGCGACGTAGACATGCAGACTTCCGTCGGCATTGCGATGCGCCAGGATACCTTTGCCGGGCGCAACGGCCATCAGCGTGCCGCTGCCGATCGCCTCTGCGCTCGCCTTGTGGCGCGTGTCGCCATCGAAAAGGAATGTCTCGACGAAACACGTTCC
>NZ_RZQE01000829.1:0-1514 GCF_004022955.1 Mesorhizobium sp. M7A.F.Ca.US.002.01.1.1
GTTTGGACTATTCTACGGGTTACTCAAAAGAATCTATGGAAGAAAAATGCACTAGCGACTTCGCTAAAATTACGCAGGAAATACAGGATAAATATCACATCACGCCGCAATTAATGAATTCGGAAAAGGCGACCTTCTTTGCCAGTAGATTCGAATTTGCTCACAATTCGCGCATCAGCGTTTACCATATCATATTGGACGATAGAGGAACCTCTGAGAGCTCGCCGGAATGTGTTATTCGTGTCGAGTATTTAGAATCGGCAATAAGCAATCAATTCTAACGTCAGCGGAGATAGGCTGCAGACGGTCCCGCCAACCGGCCTACCGCCACTACCCGACGATGACGGGATTTCATTCCCACAACGATGCTCGTTGCGGGGATCACGCAAGCGGTCGAAGCGCCTCGGATGAACCTGAGGGGAGCATTGCCGGGATGCTCCACAAATCGCCATAGGTCGATTGTGGTCCTGTCGCATGGTGCAAGCCGGTCGAGCACAAGCGCCGTCGCTCCAGCGAGCTTACCCGTCACCCTCCCGATGCCCTCCGGCAACGGTTCCCAAATCCGCCGATCTTCAGACATATGCACCGCGGCCTGAGAGATTCCAGCCGGGATCGCACCGCCTTCGATGAAATAGACCACGGCTCCGGGATATGTCCTGCCGAATGCCTGCACTGCATCGGTCTTCGCCTTCCATGATTGGATTACCCAAAGCGTCCGCCCGGTTCTGGCGATGTCCTCAGCCTTTCGGGCAACGATATCCTCCGGAGATTCCTCGCCGTGCCATCCGATAACGCTCAGGATGGCGGGGACAGCCGCAACCGGCGCGCCTTCGACCCTCAGCTCTTCTTGCCTTACAACGGGCAGAGGTCTGGTCGCCTGCGTTTTTCGAGCCTCTGCCTGCGGGAAGCCAGCACTGATCTTGCTGGAGCTTCCTACAGCCACATTGTCCCCGGCCGCGACAAGCCAATATCGATCGCCCTTGACGACGACACGATGGCCGCGCCGCTCGGCATCTTTCAGCATGTTGTATTGCGTGGTACCGGTCGCGGCGATCAAGTCGGCTTGGGTCGCACCGCGCTCATACAAGCTCGCGGCGATCGAGCGTTTCGAGCCAAGTCGGAAGCCAAACTTGTCGTACATTAGGTCGAGACTAGGGCTTGTCGCAGGCTCGCTAGGTCCGAAACGAGGCGCCCACCAGTGGTTTGGAGCGACTTGACTATTTCGTCAGCCTCGTTCTGTTCAACAACAAGAACTGTGCGTTGCGGCTGTTTTGATCGGAACGCAAGCGTCCTCAGTACGAGCAACCAATTCCCTTGTCGGTCGAGCACAACTTTACCGAAACCGTGGGCCAGCGACGTGCGCAAGCCTTCATGTGTGCGAAAGGCCAACATTGCTGCTGCGGATGCCCTCCCTTCCGCCGCGAAAGCCCCCGTCGGTCCAATCAAAGTCGCCAGTTCTTCGAAGCGCTGTCCAACCAGATGAGGCAATTTCACTATAGCGCCACGCTTGGGGG
>NZ_RZQE01000082.1:0-17532 GCF_004022955.1 Mesorhizobium sp. M7A.F.Ca.US.002.01.1.1
CGGTATGGCTGAACCCCGAAGACCCCAAGAACTGGGGCTACACCCATTCGATTGCGATGATCCGCGACATCTTCGGCGGCCGCATGTTCCCGCTGACGCTGGCCGGGCTTGAGGGCGCGACCAAGCAGCTTTCAAGAAAGCACTGAAAGACCGACAGGAGATCCGATGACCTGCTTCCTCTGCCTGCAATGCGGCGTCCAGTTCGCGGCGACAGAGACGCCGCCAGAACATTGCCCGATCTGCGAGGACGAGCGCCAATATGTGCGCTGGGAGGGCCAAGCGTGGATCACGCCGGAGGAACTTGCCGAAGGGCACCGGCTTGTGATGAAGGACGATGCCGGCGTTCTCGCCTTCGGCATCGAGCCGCGCTTCGCCATCGGCCAACGGGCGCTGCTGGCGCAGACGCCACACGGCAACGTGCTGTGGGACTGCGTTTCGATGGTCAGCGACGAGGCGGTGGCCGAGATCAACCGCCGCGGTGGCCTGGCGGCGATCGCCATCTCGCACTGCCACTATTATTCGGTGATGGCCAGTTGGAGCGAGGCGTTTGGCGGCGTGCCGATTTATCTCCATGCCGACGACCGCCAATGGATCATGCGACCGCACAAGGCGATCGTCAGTTGGGAAGGCGAGACGCTGGCCATAAACCCTTCGCTGACGCTCATCCGCTGCGGCGGCCACTTTGCCGGCGGTCAGGTGCTGCACTGGAAACGCGATGTCGGCGACGTCTTGCTGGCCGGCGATATCTTGCAGGTGACGCCGACGCGCCGCCATGTCAGCTTCATGTACAGCTATCCGAACTACATTCCGCTCAATGCAGCGGCCGTGCGCCGCATCGCGGCGGCACTGGAGCCATTCGCGTTCGACCATATCTATGGTGCATGGTGGAACCAGAATGTCATCGGGGGCGCAAAAGCGGCGTTGGCTGCTTCGGTCGATCGCTATCTCAGGGCGATCGCATAAAGATCACGATCGAAAATGCGGGCAAATCGCGTAACAAATGCCTATCTTGGTGCGAATATGAGGTTGCAATCCGCGCATGATCCCGAACCTCCGGTTCGGAAAGGATTATGCGCAAAACCAAAGTACTACAGCGTCCTTTGCGCGTCCGATGGGCGCGCGGCGCTGTAGTAGCGAGCCGGCAAGGCTGAGGAGATCACATGGACACCCACACCTACCCTGTAACCCGCACCGACGCCGAATGGCGCGCCCGGCTGACGCCGGAGCAGTATGCCGTCATGCGCGGCCACGGCACCGAGCGGCCGGGAAGCTGCGCTTTGCTCTACGAGAAGCGCGCCGGCACCTTTTCCTGCGTCGGCTGCGACCAGCCTTTGTTTGAATCCAAGTTGAAGTTCGAGAGCGGCACCGGCTGGCCGAGCTTCAACGACCCGGTGCCGGGTTCGGTCGAAAACACCGTCGACCGCAGCTACGGCATGGTTCGCACCGAATGCCATTGCGCCCGCTGCGGCAGCCATCTCGGCCATGTTTTCGAGGACGGCCCGCCGCCGACTGGCCTGCGCTATTGCATCAACGGCGTGGCGCTGAAATTCGAGCCGGCGGCCTGAACCGAAATTCGATTGAATGAATGAAAAGGGCGGCTGCGGCCGCCCTTTTCATTGCCCCCCGGCCGAACCCGGCGAACGCGGTGGGCGCCCGTGTCCGCTCTCAGACCACGACCGTCAGGATTAGCCATAATGTGGCGCCGAGCGTCATCAGCGAGGCCTTGGCGCCACTGGCCTTTTCCGTGGTTCGCCATACGGAAAAGGTCAGAAAGAGGTTGTAGGGCACCGGTGCGAAATGCACCGCCAGAACCAGCGCGAGCGGCAGCTTCAGTCCGAGCAGGACGATCGCGGCCACCAGAGATGCGACGTTGAGCGCCGTGCCGACAAGAACAAGGTCGCGCCAGAACAGCCGGTCGAGCGGCACCTGGCCTTGCCAGCGTGAGCGGAAAAAGGAGCCGATACCCTCTGGCAACACCGGATGTCTATCCCTGCCTCAGGACTTCGGTTACCGCGCGCTCGAAGCGCGAACATTCGGTCACCAGCCAGTCGGCCATGGCTGGCCAGTTGTCCTCGGCATAGCAGTTCACCCGCCACATCGAATTGATGCCGAGATCCTCGCAACTCTGTTCCGGCCTGAGCTTCAGCCTGGCTTCGATATCAGGCTGGAACGGTTTCAACCGCGACCACGCTTGCGTGGCGCCGAACTTCTCGTTGCGGCCGAAGAAGACGCCGACCTGGTTCTGCGCCGGCGCGACATACATGGAAAGGACCAAGGCGAAATCGGGCAGCCCGCGCTGCCAGAACCAGGGGCCGCGCCTCGCCATCAGAGCCCTTTCTTCCGGATGCCGCTCGGCGAACAGCGTCCAGAAGCCGCGCTGGCGGAATTCAGAGGCGCGGCGGGCGCCGAAGTCGAATTCGCTCATGGCTCGATGCTCGCTTCGGCATCATGCTCGGCCGGAGACTGTTTCGAAATTCGCTCCGGCGAGTCATATGGTGGTGGTTTCGAGAACCGGAGCGGAGCGTACTTAAAGTACGTGAGCTCAGTTCTACTGCATTGCAGTAGAACTAGGGAAGCGCAGAAAACGCCACCAGATGGCCGCCGGAGTAGAATTTCCAGACGGTCTCTACACCATGCCGAGTGCGGCCTTATACAGATCGAGGATGGTTTCCTCTTCCTGACGCTCGGCCTGGTCCTTCTTGCGCAGCCGGATGATCGTGCGCATCGCCTTGGTGTCGAAGCCGGTGCCCTTGGCCTCGGCGAACACTTCCTTGATGTCGTCGGAAATGGTCTTCTTCTCTTCCTCGAGCCGCTCTATGCGCTCGATGAAGGCACGCAGCTGGCCGGCGGCAACAGTCTGGCTGGTATCGGTGATATCGTCGGCCATATTTTTCTCCACATCGTTTCTGCGCCGCGACTCGGGATGCATGCAGCGGCGAATTGAGCGGGCTCGATGCCCGACCGGCGGCGGCGGGTCAAGCTGTTATCGATGATCGAACTGACGCTGCCGCCATGATGCGGACAGCGATCCCCAGGAAGGTATCAATTAGCTGAAAGCGATCAGCAGATCCTTGGCATCGATCTGGTCGCCTGCCTTGACCAGCACCTCGGCGACCGTGCCGTCGCGCTCGGCATGCAGCGCCGTCTCCATCTTCATCGCTTCGATGGAAAGCAGCACGTCACCGGCCTTCACAGCCTGGCCGGCAGCCACCGAAAGCGCAGAAACGACGCCCGGCATCGGTGCGCCGACATGCGCCTCGTTGCCGGGTTCGGCCTTGCGGCGGGCCTTGGCGGCGGACGCGCCATGCGCCCGGTCGGGCACCTTGACACGGCGCGGCTGGCCGTTGAGCTCGAAGAACACGGTGACCATGCCCTTCTCGTCGACATCGCCGATGGCAAGGCACCGCACCACCAGCGTCTTGCCCTTCTCGATGTCGACGAAGATCTCGTCTTCCGGCTTCATGCCGTAGAAATACGTCGGCGTCGGCAGCACGCTGACCGGCCCATAGGTTTCCTGCGCGCCGGCGAAATCCGTGAACACCTTCGGATACATCAGCCACGAGGCGAATTCGAACTCCGACAGCTTGCGCTCGAGCTTCTCCTCGATTTCCTTGCGGTTGGCCTTGAGGTCGGCTGGCTTGAGCAGCGAGCCGGGCCGCACCGTGATCGGCTTGTCGCCTTTGAGCGCCTTCCTCTGCAGCGCCGCCGGCCACCCGCCTGGCGACTGGCCGAGATCGCCGCGCAGCATCGAGACGACCGAGTCCGGGAAGGCGATATCCCTGTCGGGGTTTTCGACATCGGCAACGGTCAGGTCCTGGCTGACCATCATCAATGCCATGTCGCCGACAACCTTGGACGACGGCGTCACCTTGACGATGTCGCCGAACATCAGATTGACGTCGTGATAGGTCTGCGCCACCTCGTGCCAGCGCGTCTCCAATCCGAGCGAGCGAGCCTGTTCCTTCAGATTGGTGAACTGCCCGCCCGGCATCTCGTGCAGATAGACTTCCGAGGCCGGCCCCTTGAGGTCGCTTTCGAAGGCGGCGTACTGGTTGCGCACCGCTTCCCAGTAGAACGAGATCTTCCTGATCCATTGCGGGTCGAGACCGGGGTCGCGTTCGGTGCCCTTCAGCGCCTCGACGAGTGAGCCAAGGCATGGCTGCGAGGTGTTGCCGGAGAAGGCATCCATCGCCGCGTCTATGGCGTCGACGCCGCTTTCCACCGCCGCCAGCACCGTCGCCGCCGACAGGCCCGACGTGTCGTGGGTGTGGAAATGGATCGGCAGGTCGGTCGCCTCGCGCAGCGCCTTGAACAGCACGCGTGCTGCGGAAGGCTTCAGCAGGCCGGCCATGTCCTTGACGGCGATGATGTGGGCGCCGGCCGCCTGCAATTCCCTGGCTAGGCCGACATAGTATTTGAGGTCGTATTTCGCCCGCGCCGGATCGAGGATATCGCCGGTGTAGCAGATCGCCGCTTCGATCAGCTTGCCCTCGGCTCCGACCGCATCCATGGCGACGCGCATGTTGTCGACCCAGTTCAGGCAATCGAAGACCCGGAACAGGTCGATGCCACCGCTTGCTGCCTGCTTGACGAAATGCTGCACGACATTGTCGGGATAGTTGGTGTAGCCGACGCCATTGGCACCGCGCAGCAGCATCTGCAACAGCAGATTGGGCGCCGCCTCGCGCACCAGCGACAGCCGCTCCCACGGATCCTCGGTGAGGAAGCGCATCGCGACGTCGAAGGTGGCGCCACCCCAGCATTCCAGCGATAGAAGCTGCGGCAAGGCACGCGCATAGGCACCGGCGATGCCGGCAATGTCATGCGTGCGCATGCGCGTCGCCAGCAGCGATTGATGGCCATCGCGCATCGTCGTGTCGGTGACCAGAACCTCCTTCTGATCGCGCATCCAGGCGGCGAACTTCTGCGGGCCCAGCACATCCAGCTTCTGCTTGCTGCCGCCGGGCACATTGCCGTTGAGGTAAGGCACCACGGGTGCCGCGGCGTCGGCCTTCGGCTGCGGCCGGCCGCGCGTCTCGGGATGGCCGTTGACGCTGACGTCGGCGAGATAGTTGATGAGCTTGGTGGCGCGGTCCTGGCGCTTGACCTGCTGGAACAGTTCCGGCGTCGTGTCGATGAACTTGGTCGTGTAGGAATTGTCGGCGAAGCTCGGATGGTTGATGATCGCTTCGAGGAAGGTCAAATTGGTGGCGACGCCGCGGATGCGGAACTCGCGCAGTGCCCGATTCATGCGGGCGATCGTCTCGGCCGGCGTCGGCGCCCACGCCGTCACCTTCTCCAGCAGCGGATCGTAGAAGCGGGTGATGACCGCGCCCGAATAAGCGGTGCCGCCGTCGAGGCGGATGCCGAAGCCCGTCGCGCCGCGATAGGCGGTGATGCGGCCGTAATCGGGGATGAAATTGTGCTCGGGATCTTCCGTGGTGATACGGCACTGCAGCGCGTGGCCGTTCAGCCTTATGTCCTTCTGCGCCGGCACGCCTGATTCCGGTGTGCCGATGGCAAAGCCGTCGAGGATATGGATCTGCGCCTTGACGATATCGATGCCGGTCACCTGCTCGGTGACGGTGTGCTCGACCTGGATGCGCGGGTTGACCTCGATGAAATAGAATTTGCCGGTGTCGGCATCCTGCAGGAACTCGACCGTGCCGGCGCCGATATAGCTGGTCTCGCGGGCGATCTTGAGCGCATGGCCGCAAAGCTCCTCGCGCTGCGACATTTCGAGATAGGGCGCCGGCGCCCGCTCGACGACCTTCTGGTTGCGGCGCTGGATCGAACAGTCGCGCTCGAACAGGTGCACGGCATTGCCATGGGTATCGCCCAGCACCTGCACCTCGACATGACGGGCGCGTTCGATCAGCTTTTCGAGATAGACCTCGTCCTTGCCGAAGGCGGCTTTCGCCTCGCGCTTGCCTTCGGTGACTTCGCGGGCAAGGTCGGCTTCGGCGCGAATGGCCCGCATGCCGCGGCCGCCGCCGCCCCATGATGCCTTCAGCATCACCGGATAGCCGATTTCCTTGGCCAGTGTCTTGACCGTCTCCATGTCATCCGGCAACGGATCGGTGGCGGGGATCACCGGCACGCCGACCTCGATGGCGAGATTGCGCGCCGCGACCTTGTTGCCGAGCCGCCGCATTGTGTCCGGCCTCGGCCCGATGAAGGTAATGCCGGCTTCGGCACAGGCGTCGGCGAATTCGGGGCTTTCCGACAACAATCCGTAGCCGGGATGGATAGCATCGGCACCCGACAGCCTGGCGACGCGGATCACCTCCTCGATCGACAGATAGCTTTCGATCGGCCCCATGTCCCTGGTCAGATGCGGCCCGCGTCCGACCTGGTAGCTCTCGTCGGCCTTGAAGCGATGCAGGGAGTATTTGTCTTCCTCCGCCCAGATCGCCACGGTTTTGAGCCCGAGTTCGTTGGCCGCGCGGAAGACGCGAATGGCGATTTCGGACCGGTTGGCGACGAGGATCTTCGTGATGGCCAAGGACTGGGCTCCAGCGACGGAAGGAAGAGAAATCGGCGCAATGATTAGCGTGAAAATGCTGCAGTGCAAACGAAATTGACGCGCATTTAAACCGATTGAAATGGAATCATTGCGCCAAGGACCCTCCCCATTCCTCCGAACAGCCAAAAAAGCGCCGGCTTTCCGGTTAATGCACGATCATTGCCCGGCTAAGCATCGGCTCCACCGGCCGCCGCTGAACATGACGATGGCAAAAGAAAATGCCCGGCGCGAGGCGCCGGGCATCCGTAAATAGTCTGGAGACTGACGAGCTTACATCTTCTGGACGTAGGTGTACTTGCCGTCGTCGCCCTTCTTCCATTCGTACATGACGTAGCCGGGCAGCGTCGGGTCGCCCTTGGCGTCATAGGACAGGTCGCCGAGAACGGTCTTGAAGGGGCCGTTTTCATGCAGCGCCTTGGCAACTGCCTGCGGGTCGTTCGACTTGGCAGCGGTCGCTGCTTCCGCGATCGCCTGCACGGCGGCGTAGGAGTAGAGCGTGTAGGCTTCCGGCTCGAAACCCTGCGCGCGGAACTTCTCGACGAGTTCCTTGTTGGCGGGGATCAGGCGCGGATCCGGGCCGAACGTGTTGAGCGTGCCCGCAACTGCGTCGCCTGCGATCGAAGCCAGTTCGTTCGACACGATGCCATCGCCGGAAACCAGCGTTGCCTTGAGGCCCTGGTCGGCCGCCTGACGGATGATCAGGCCGGCTTCGGTGTGCAGGCCGCCCCAATAGATGATGGAAACGCCGGCTTCCTTCATCTTGGCGATCAGCGCCGAGAAGTCCTTGTCGCCGACATTGATGCCTTCATACATGACTTCCGTCACGCCCTTGGCGTTCATCGCCTTCTTGGTTTCGTCGGCAAGGCCCTGACCGTAGGTGGTCTTGTCGTGAACGACAGCGATCTTGGCGTCCTTGAAGTTGGCGGCGAGATACGCGCCGGCAATGCTGCCCTGCTGGTCGTCGCGTCCGCAGGTGCGGAACACGTTCCACAGACCGCGCTCGGTGAATTGCGGGTTGGTCGCGGCCGGCGTCACTTCGACGATGCCGTTTTCCGCATAGACTTCAGATGCCGGGATAGAGACGCCGGAGTTGAAGTGGCCGACCACGAACTTGACGCCGTCGCCGACGAACTTGTTGGCGACCGAGATACCCTGCTTCGGATCGGAGACGTCGTCGCCGACTTCGAGCTTGATCTGCTCGCCGTTGATGCCGCCCTTGGCATTGATGTCGGCGACAGCAGCTTCCGCCCCCTTCTGCAGCTGCGCGCCGAAGGCGGCGTTCGGACCGGTGATCGGGCCCGCGACGCCCATCATTACGTCAGCCCACGCGCTGCCGCCGAACGCGACAAGCGCGGTCAGGGCGACGGCGGACAAAAGTGACTTTTTCATTTAAACGCTCCCATTAACGGAGTGGGCGTGGATGAAGCTTTCATGCGATGCCCACCCTTATCGCAGAAAGCATAGTTTGCCGATTTTCAGGCACTTGTCACGCCGATTCAATTTCGAGGCGGCGTTAATGATGAACGTCAACCTTTCGGTTTCCAGCTCAAGAGTGAAGCTCTTTCGTAGAGCCAATTATACTGTGTCACCATCTGGTTGGTGCGCGTGTATTGATAGCCGACGAAGCCGAGGATCATCAGCACGATGGTGTCGACGACATAATAATGCAGCGAGAACATGGTGCCGCCGAACAGCGCGTGATGGATGAAGCGGATCGCGATGCCGAGGCCCAGCACATAGGCGAACAGCTGGATGAAGCTGCGCCACGTCTGGGCACTGGCCTTGCCCGTCATCCACGCCGCCCAGCCGCCGAGCAGACAGGTGACGAAGAAGAACTGCCAGATCGAGGGTTCCTCGTAAAGAATGCCCTGCATGGTGAAGTCTCCCTAGCATGATCCCGAAAAGTTGCGGACTTTCCGGACAAAGATCATGCGACAAACAAACAATCTGGAGCGGAATAGCGGTGCACGCATTCCGCTTCGAACTCAGTGGTGTCCGCCCTCGAGATAGGCGGCGCGCACTTCCGGATTGGCGAGCAGTTCCTTGCCGGTGCCGCTCATCGTCACATTGCCGTTGACCATGACGTAGCCGCGCGTGGCGAGCTTGAGCGCGCCGAAGGCGTTCTGCTCGACCAGGAACACGGTCAGCCCCTGGGTGCGGTTCAGTTCGCGGATGGCGTCGAAGATCTGTTTGACGATCAGCGGCGCGAGACCCAGCGACGGCTCGTCGAGCAAAAGCAGCTTCGGCCGTGCCATCAGCGCGCGTCCGATCGACAGCATCTGCTGCTCACCGCCCGACAGCGTGCCACCGCGCTGGGTGATGCGCTCCTTCAAACGCGGGAACAGCGTGAACACCTTCTCGACGTCCTCGTCATAGTGCTTGAGGTTGTCGAGGCTGGCGCCCATCTGCAGGTTTTCCATCACCGTCATGCGCGGAAAGATCCGCCGGCCCTCGGGCGATTGGGCAATGCGCATGCGCGCGATCTCGTGCGTCGGCATCTGGGTTATGTCGGTGCCGGCAAAGGTGATAGTCCCGGCGCGAGCCCGCGGCGCACCGAAAATAGTCATCATCAGCGTCGACTTGCCGGCGCCATTGGCACCGATCAGCGCCACGATCTCACCCTGCTTGACGGTGACATCGACGCCGTTCAGCGCCCGGATGTTGCCGTAATAGGTCTGCACGCCCTTGATATCGAGCAGCGTTGTCGCGGCCATCACTTGCCCCCTCCACGCTTGCCCGCCACGGGCTTGGCAGCGGTCTTGCTCGCGGTCTTTCCGGAGGCTGCCTTTGCAGTCTTTGCGGAAGCATGGCTCGTCGCCACCTTGCCCGCATCCACGCGGCGCGAAAATTCCGTGTCCCTGCCCTGGCCGAGCAGCCTAGCCTGTTTGACCCATTCCTCGCGCGCGATACGTCCGTCAAAAGCAAGATAGGCTTCGGCGGCCTCGACGTCGGCCTTTTTCCAGGCGCCGATCTGGTCGAAGTGGAAGATGCCGTGGTCGTTGAGCTTCTTCTCGTTGACCGTACCGATGCCCTTTATGCGGGTCAAATTGTCGGCCTTGCCGCCGCGAGGCGCAGCCAGCCGGTTGGAGATCTCTCCAGTCTTCGCCGCAGGCTTGGCGGATGCGGTCGACTTCGCCGCCGTGCCGGTTGCCGCCTTCGACGTCGCTTTCGGAGCAGGCTTTGCCTTCGCCGGCGGCACGGCTGCCTGCGAGGCTGCCTTGTTTGCCGCGGCGAGCGACCTGGCGTCGACCTGACCGGCCTTTGACGCTCCCTTGGCCACCGTAACCCGCTCGCCCGAACTATGGCCGACCGTGTCGGTCACCGGCCCGGCGAGATAGGACGACGATGTTCCCGGACCGTGCGCGGCATCCGGCCCCGTATCGAGCTGTTCGATGACATCTTCGTCGCCGACTTCGGTAAGGACCGCTTCGACTTCCTCGTCGTCGACGCCGAGATAGGCGGCGATGACGCGCGGATCGGTGCGCACCGACTGCGGACTGCCGTCGGAGATCTTGCGGCCATACTCCAGCACCACGACATGGTCGGAGATCTGCATGACCACCGACATGTCGTGCTCGATCAACAGGATCGAGGCGCCGGATGTGTTCTTGATGTCGATCAGCAGCTCGTTGAGCGCCGCCGATTCCTTCGGATTGAGGCCGGCCGCCGGCTCGTCGAGGCACAGAAGCTCGGGTCCCGTGCACATGGCGCGAGCGATCTCGAGACGGCGCTGCGCGCCATAGGGCAGGTCGCCGGCCGGGTCGTCGGCACGGTCGACAAGATCGGCCTTTTCCAGCCAATGCTTGGCGAGCTCCACCGATTCGGCCGAGGCCTTGCGATAGCCGCTGAAGCCGAACAGGCCAAGCACCGTGTAGCCCGATGCCTTCATCAGTTTGTTGTGCTGGGCGACCAGCAGGTTCTCCAGCAGGGTCATGCCGGAGAACAGGCGGATGTTCTGGAAGGTGCGCGCCACCTTGGCGCGCGCCGGGATTTCATGGTTGGGCAGCCGCTCGAGCAGGAAGGTCGAACCATCGTTCCGGTTGAGCGTGATCATGCCTTCCGAGGGCTTGTAGAAGCCGGTGATGCAATTGAACACCGTGGTCTTGCCGGCGCCGTTGGGGCCGATCAGCGCGGTGATCTCGCCGCGCTTGGCGGCGAAAGACAGATCCCCGATGGCCACCAGGCCACCGAACTTCATCGACAGATGATCGACCTGAAGGATAGCGTCGTTCATGCCCGAAGCGGCTTTCTGAACAGGGTTCGCATTCATCAGCCGTGTCCTTCCTTGGTGAAGGAGCTTGAGACGGCCTTTCGCTCCTTCAGGAAGGCGGTTGGTTCACGACTGCCGACGAAGCCGCGCGGCTTCCACAGCATGACGATGACCATGGCCATGCCGAACAGCAGCATGCGGTAGAGTTCCGGTGTGAAGTCCGGTCCGAAGACCTGCTTGAGGAAGTCGAGTTCGCGCAACGCCTCGGTGCCGCCGATCATCACCATTGCGGCGACCGCTATGCCGACCAGCGAGCCCATGCCACCGAGAACCACGATGGCCAGGATGATGGCCGATTCCAGGAAGACGAAGGATTCCGGGCTGACGAAGCCCTGCCGTGCGGCGAAGAATGCGCCGGCGAAGCCGCCGAACATCGCACCCGTGGCAAAGGCCGTAAGCTTCGTGGTGGTGGTGTTGATGCCGAGCGAGCGGCAGGCGATCTCGTCCTCGCGCAACGCTTCCCAGGCACGGCCGACCGGCATGCGCCGCAGCCGGATGGTGACGAAGGCTGTCAGCAGCGCCAGCGCCAGGATCAGGTAATAGAGGAAGATCTTGTAGTAGGCGCTCGATGTCGCCAGATGCAGCACCTTGGCGACGTAATTGGGGTCCGACACGTTGAAGGTCATCAGGCCGAAGAAGGTGACCTTCGGGATGCCGGAAATACCGGCTGAACCGTTGGTGACTTCCCGCCAGTTGATCAGCACCAGGCGGATGATCTCACCGAAAGCCAAGGTGACGATCGCCAGGTAATCGCCGCGCAGGCGCAGCACCGGGAAACCGAGCAGCACGCCCCAGAAGGCGGCCATGGCGCCGGCGGCCGGCAAAAGGATCCAGAACGACAGGCCGTACTGCGTGCCGAGCAGCGCATAGGCATAGGCGCCGACCGCGTAGAAGGCGACATAACCGAGGTCGAGCAGGCCGGCGAGGCCAACGACGATGTTCAGGCCCCAGGCCAGCATCACATAGATCAGGATCTGGATGCCGAAATTGTCGACCCATTTCAGCGAGCCTTGCAGTCCGCCGACGAACGACCAGGACATCAGCGACAGGATCGCCACCACCAGGATCGGATAGAGGATCAGCGCGGCAATGCCGAGTTTGGTGAAGTTGGCATGAATGAAGCCGCGGAAATAATAGATCACGCAGGCCAGCACATAGATGACCGACAAGGCGCGCAGGAACTGCAGATAGCCCGCCGGCTCCGCTCCCACCCATCCGACGAGAGAGCTGTTGACCGCAAACAACACCACCGCCGCGACCAAGGCCACGATGAAGGCCGGCAACTGGAAGAAGCGTGACGCCACGCTGGCCGGCAGCAGGCCGGTGGCGACGTCGGTGATCTTCTGGTTGGCCAGGAAGGGCTGTCCATAGGCGACATAGAGGAAGCGCCCGACAGCCGTGGCGATAACCACGGCGGCAAGCAGGCCCCAGCGTGTCGTCAGGACCAGTTCATTGGAAATGTTCTGGCCGGTCTTCAGGCCGATGAACAGCACGAACAGGCCAAACGATATGGCAGCGGCATAGAGCGCCTCACGCAATGCGCGCTGCATGGGGGTGGCGACGGTGTCGCGCTCCGGAGATACGGTGACGGCCATAGTCTCAGACCTTTTCGACTTCTGGCCGGCCCAATATGCCGGAAGGCAGGAAGATCAGCACGATGGCCAGGATCGAGAACGCCGCGACATCCTTGTAGTCGATCGAGAAATAGGCCGACCACATGCTCTCGATGAAGCCGATCATCAACCCGCCGACCACCGCGCCCGGCAGCGAACCGATGCCGCCCAGCACCGCCGCCGTGAAGGCTTTCACGCCCGGCGTGAAACCATCCGAGAAGGCAATGACGCCGTAATACATCAGGAACAAAGTGCCGGCGACCGCGGCAAGGGCCGCACCCATGATGAAGGTGATCGAGATGGTACGGTCGACATCGATGCCGAGCAGCGCCGCCATCTTGCGGTCCTGCTCACAGGCCCGTTGCGCTCGTCCAAGCGAGGTCTTGTTGACCAGATACCAGAACAGCGCCAGCAGCAGCGCCGTGACGACGACGATGATGATCTGCTTCAGCGACACGCTGATGCCGTTGATGTTGTAAACCTGGCTGACCATCGGCGGGATCGGCTTGTTGCGGGGACCCTGCGTCACCTGGACGAAGTTCGACAGCGCGATCGACATGCCGATGGCAGTGATCAGCGGGGCCAGTCGGAACGAACCGCGCAGCGGCCGGTAGGCCACCTTTTCGATCGTCCAGTTGTAGAGGCTGGTGAGCAGCATCGCCACGATCATCATGATCAGCAGCGCCAGCACAACCGGCACGGAATAGAACAGCGCGCCAAGGGCGAGGAAGACGATCAGTGCCGTGAAGGCACCCACCATGAAGATGTCGCCATGGGCGAAATTGATCATACCGATGATGCCGTAGACCATCGTGTAGCCGATCGCGATCAGCCCATAGATCGATCCCAGCGTCAGCCCGTTGATAAGCTGCTGGACAAAGTACTGCATGTGTACATGGCTCCCCTGGAATGTCGCCCATGCAGACGCATTCCTTTTCGTATTTCCCCTAGTCGTAAAGTTTCGAGCCCGGATTGCAACGTCATTTTTCAATCGTCATGCGTGTTTTCGAAGCACGCCGCCCGATTGCCCGTTTTCCATCATCCGACCCCTGGACTATCGCGGACCCTACCATTGGCATAACGCAATGTCTTTGACGATTCGACCGCATCATGCGCTCCGTTTCGAAGAAATCGCCGTCAAAATTAGGTGATGAAAGGAATCCTTGCGTTTTTGGCACGATCCATTTTTCAGGTCGTTGCTTTCCGCAAGGTCAGGATTCCCATCACTTGACAACAAACCCGTGCGCGAACGGGTCGCGGTCGTCGATGAAGATGGTGTTCAGTCCGGTCATCCGCGCCCAGCCGCCGATCGAGGCAATGATGGCCGGCTTGCCGGCCACGCTGACATCCTTTTCGACCTTGCCCTTGAACAGCGAACCGATGATCGATTCATGCACGAAGCTGTCTCCGGCCTTGAGTTTGCCCTTGGCATGAAGCTGCGCCATGCGCGCCGAGGTGCCGGTGCCGCAGGGCGAGCGGTCGATCGCCTTGTCGCCGTAGAACACGGCATTGCGGGCATCCGCCCCATCCACCGTCGGCGCACCGGTCCACAGCATGTGCGACAGCCGGTTGATGCCAGGATTTTCCGGATGCACGAAGGAATATTTCTCGTTGAGCCGCTGCCGCACCACCGGGCTCCAGGCGATGAAGTCGCCCGCCGAATGATCGGCCATGTCGCGATAGTTCTCCTGCGGCTCGACGATGGCGTAGAAGTTGCCGCCATAGGCGACGTCGACGGTGATTTCACCGAGCCCAGGGCATTCGACCGTCAGCCCCTCGGCATGGAGGAAGGATGGCACATTGGTGATGCGCACCTCCTCGACATAGTCGCCGACCTGCTTGTATTCGGCGACGACCAGCCCGGCCGGCGTGTCGAGCCTGAGCACGCCCGGCGTCTTTGGTTTGATCAGTCCGTGCTCGATGGCCATCGTCACCGTACCGATCGTGCCATGGCCGCACATCGGCAGGCAACCGGAGGTTTCGATGAACAGGATGGCGATGTCGCAATCCTCGCGCGTCGGCGGATAGAGGATCGAACCGGACATCACGTCGTGGCCGCGCGGCTCGAACATCAGCCCGGTGCGGATCCAGTCATACTCGGCCAGAAAATGCGCACGCCGCTCCATCATCGTCGCGCCCTGCAACAGCGGGCCGCCGCCGGCGACCAGCCGCACAGGATTGCCGCAGGTGTGGCCGTCTATGCAGAAGAAGGATTTCTTGGCCATGACGCTCCTCGAAAATCAAAAACCCGAAAAAATCAAAATCGTTGCGGACTGAAGGGGGCCAGATCGATCGGCGGAGTCTGCCCCAGGACAAGATCCCTGATCAACCGTCCGGTGGCCGCCGCCTGGGTCAGGCCGAGATGGCCATGGCCGAAGGCATAGACCACCGACCGCTTTCCCGGCGCGCCGCCGATGACGGGCACTGAATCCGGCAGCGAGGGGCGGAACCCCATCCATTCGCGCCCACCCGAGGGATCGAGCCCCGGCAGGAATTTCTGTGCCTTCTGCAGCAGCGCCTTCGACCTGGCATAATTGGGCGGCCGCTCGATGCCGCCGAGTTCGACGGCGCCGCCGACCCGCAGGCCCGTTTCGAGCGGCGTGACGACGAAACCATGGCCGGAGAAGATCAGCATCCGCTTCACGTCGAAGGCACTCGTGGGCAAGGTGGTGTTGTAGCCGCGCTCGGTCTCCAGCGGAATGCGATCGCCGAGTTGCTTGGCCAGCAGATGCGACCAGGCGCCGGCGGCGACGACGAGGTGCCGGGCCTGTCTGGTCGTGCCGTCTGCCAACGTCAGCGTCGCTCCATCCTGATCCGCCGCGACTTGGCTGATCCGGACCAGCTCAAAGCGAGCGCCCTTGGCCTGCGCATAGGTCCACACCGCTTTGCCCAGCAGTTTCGGGTCGGCGACCGTCTTCCATCCCGGCACGAATGTGCCTTTGATGAAGCGCGGCGACAGGCCCGGCTGCAAGGCGGCCAGTTCCTCGCCCTCGACGTGGCGGAAACCGATGCCGAAACGCTTACGCGCCGCCCAGCCGGGCAGCCCGGCCTGAAATTCGGCTTCGCTTTCGTAAAGCTCGAGCGAGCCATCCTCGCGCAGCATCGACCGCGTGCCGGAGCGGTCGAGCAAGCCCATCCACTCCGCCTCGGCAAGCTTCATCATGCCTGCTTGAGCGGCAAGGCTCGCCTCGTATTTCCCCGGCGCACCGGCGCGCCAGAAGCGGATCAGCCAGGGCAGAAGCGTCGGCAGGTAGGCGGGCGGGATGCTGAGCGGGCCGAGCGGATCGGCCAGCCATTTCGGCAGCTGCCGCATCATGCCCTTGTGCGCCAGCGGCAGCACGTCGGAGAAGGCGAAGGCGGCGGCATTGCCCGAGCTCGTCTCCTCGCAAATGCCTGTGCGATCGAAGACGGTGACCCTGCGTCCCGCCTCAGCGAGAGAAGCAGCGGCACAGATACCGATGATGCCGCCACCGACGATGGCTATGTCCAACCCTTCTCCCCGTTCACGGGGAGAAGGCGCCCGAAGGGCGGATGAGGGGCTGCGCCCCGCTTCTGTCGACTTGGAATTTCCTTGCACGTGGGCGCTGCCCCTTATCTGGCTGCCACCATCTTCTCCCTGCGAACAGGAAGAAGAAGCCTCAGAACTGCGGCAGTGTCGGCCGCACCGCGAGCGCATCCTTGACGATCTTCTCGACGGACTTGCGGCGATCGCCAGACAGCGGCTGTCGCGGCATACGAACGCGGTCATTTGTGTTGATCGCGAACACTTCGGCAAGCTTGATGTTTTGGACCAGATAGGTCGAGACGTCGAGATCGAGCAGCGGCCGGAACCAGCGGTAGATGCCGAGCGCCTCTTCGCGGCGACCCTGCTTCATCAGCTGGTAGATGGCGACCGTCTCGCGCGGGAACGCGGTGACCAGTCCGGCCACCCAACCGATGGCGCCGACCGACAGCGCCTCGAAGGCCAGATTGTCGACGCCGGTGAACAGGTCGTAGCGAGTGCCCAGGCGATTGATGATCTCGGTCGAACGACGGATGTCGTCGGAGGATTCCTTGATCGCGACAAAGCGCTCGTCCGACGCCAGCTCCTCCATCTGGTCGACGCTGACGTCGACGCGGTAGGCAAGCCGGTTGGAGTAGATCATGACCGGCAGGTCGCCAGCCTGCGCGACCGCGCGCAGCGCCGCGACCGTCTCTTCCGCATTGGTGTGGTAGATCGGGCTCGGCACGACCATCAGGCCGTTGGCGCCTTCCCGGCTCGCGCGCTTGGCGATGCTGGCGGCCTCGCGTGTGCCGGCCTCGTTGACCGTCAGCAGCACCGGCTTCTTGCCGGCGACCTTTTGTGCGGTCTTCAGCACCTCGATCTTCTCATCGGGCGACAGCATCGGCCCCTCGCCGAGCGATCCGCAAACGATGATGCCGTCGCAGCCAGCTTCCATCTGCAGGTTGAAGCAGCGCTCCATCTCGGCATGATCGAGGCGATCATCCGCGGTGAATTTGGTCGTGACGGCAGGAAAAACTCCGGTCCACATGATCATCTCTCCATCTGATATATCACTGGTATATCTATTAACAAACCCGCTGTCAATGCGAAATCCGTTATGATATATTCAAGATATATCAGGAGAGCGCATTTGATATCCACGGCAGCAAGCACCTCGGCGGAGCCGGCCGCGACCAGGGCCTACCATGTGCTCGAGCACATGATCGTCACGCTCGAACTGGCCCCGGCAAGCTTCGTCACCGAGGGCGCCCTGATCGACAGGCTCGGGCTTGGCAGGACACCGGTGCGCGAGGCGATCCAGCGGCTGGCCTGGGAAGGGCTGCTCGACATCAGGCCGCGCGCGGGCATCGCCATCGCCCCGCTGCATCCCGGCGACTGGCTGCGCGTGCTCGATGCGCGTCGCGGCGTCGAGGTGGTGCTGGCCCGCTCGGCCGCCCGCTTCGTCACCCGCGAGGCCGCCGACCTGTTTCACGAAGCAGCGCTTGCCATGCAGAAAGCGGTGATCTCGGGCAACGTGCTTGCCTTCATTCAGGCCGACAAGGCACTTGACGAAGCGTTGGCGCTGGCTGCCGACAATCCCTTCGCCGCCCGTTTGGCCGCCCCGTTGCAGACCCACAGC
>NZ_RZQE01000830.1:0-1502 GCF_004022955.1 Mesorhizobium sp. M7A.F.Ca.US.002.01.1.1
GATCCGGACGGGGTGACCATGCTGATCTGCGACGTGACCGACAGTGAGGCCGTTGCCGCACTCGTTTCGACGGTGCTCTCGCAGACCGGCCGGATCGACCTCTTGGTCAATAATGCCGGGGTCGGCCAGCTTGGAGGCGCCGAGGAATTCTCGATTGCCCAGGTGCAGGCTCTGTTCGACGTCAATCTGTTCGGCGTCATCCGCATGACCAATGCGGTGCTGCCGTCGATGCGGCAGCGTGGCGAGGGGCACATCATCAATATCGGCTCTGTGCTGGGACTGGTGCCGGCGCCGTATTCAGCGCATTATTCGGCGGTCAAGCACGCGCTTGAGGGCTATTCGGAATCGCTCGACCACGAGGTTCGCGCCTTCAATATCCGCGTTTCGGTCATCGAGCCGGCATTCGTTCGTACTGTCTTCGACCAGAACGGGATCCAGCCGGATTCGCCGTTGCAGGAATACGATCAAGCCCGAGCTACGCTGGAAGCGCTGCTTCGCGACGTGATGCCTGTCGCCGACCGGCCGGAAGTGGTGGCGCAAGTGGTCGTCAAGGCAGCGACCGATGCCCGTCCGCAACGGCGCTACACCGCCGGCAAGGCTGCGCGCCAGGTCAGCCTGCTGCGTCGCTTTGCTCCCGCTGGGATATTCGACAAGAGCCTGCGGAAACAATTCCGCCTGCCCGTTTGAACGCAGCGAGCAGAGGATTTCACGCACATGCGACACACCAAAATCACTCTCAGAAAGTCACTGCCATGAAGGCATTCGTCGTCGACAAGTACAGCAAGAACGGCACTCTGCGGCTAGCCGAAATGCCGGAGCCGAAACTCGGGGACAGCGATGTCCTGGTCGAGGTCCACGCAGCGGCGGTGAACCTGCTCGATTCCAAGGTCAAAACCGGAGAGTTCAAGCTGATCCTGCCCTATCGCCGGCCCTTCATCCTGGGTCACGACGTGGCCGGGAGGGTTGTGCGCGTGGGATCGAAAGTCCGCAAATTCAAACTCGGCGACGACGTCTATGCGCGGCCGCGCGATGGCCGGATCGGAACGTTCGCCGAGTTCATAGCCATGGATGAAGCCGACGTGGCCCTGAAACCCGGGAACCTCAGCATGGAGGAGGCGGCCTCGATCCCGCTGGTCGGCCTGACCGCCTGGCAGGCGCTCGTCGAAAGGGCCAAGCTGAAGAAGGGACAGAAGGTCTTCATTCAAGCTGGTTCCGGCGGCGTGGGGACATTCGCCATCCAACTGGCAAAGCATCTCGGCGCGACCATTGCGACCACCGCCAGCGCGGCGAGTGCCGGTCTGGTCAAGGGGCTCGGCGCCGATATCGTCGTCGACTACAGGAAAGACGATTTCGAGAAAGTCCTTTCGGGCTACGACGTCGTCTTGAACAGCCAGGACGCCAAGACACTTGAAAAATCACTGAATGTGCTGAAACCGGGTGGCAAGCTCATCTCCATCTCCGGCCCACCGGATCCCGACTTCGCCAGGGAGAAGGGACTGAAC
>NZ_RZQE01000831.1:0-1500 GCF_004022955.1 Mesorhizobium sp. M7A.F.Ca.US.002.01.1.1
ATGTCGACGAAGGTGCCGCCCGGATTGGCGAGGCTTTCGATGAAGATCGCCTTGGTCCTGTCGTCGATCTGGCTTTCGAAGGTCGAGATATCGTTGGTGTCGGCCCATCGCACCTCCCAGCCATAATTCTTGAAGGCATGGCCGAATTGGTTGATCGAACCGCCGTAAAGCTTGTTGGCCGCGACGAAATTGTCGCCCGGCTGCATCAGATTGTGGAACACGATCACCTGCGCCGCATGGCCGGAGGCGACCGCGAGTGCCGCCGTGCCGCCTTCAAGGGCCGCCATGCGCTCTTCCAGCACCGCCTGGGTCGGGTTCATGATGCGGGTGTAGATGTTGCCGAAGGCCTTCAGCCCGAACAGCGACGCGGCATGGTCTGCATCGTCGAAGACGAAGGAGGTCGTCTGGTAGATCGGCGTGGCGCGCGCGCCGGTCGCCGGATCGGGCTTGGCACCGGCGTGGACGGCGAGCGTGTTGAAACCTGGCGTGCGGGTCACTGAAAACCTCCCTTTTGAAACTCTTGAAATCGCCGGGCATTCTTGGCGAAGCATGAGCGCGAATGCAAAGAAGAAAATACCCTTCGGCTAGCGATCTGCGGCCGAGGCCCGAGAAAATGCGCTGGCCTAAGGAATAATTTTGCGCCTAAGGCGCATCGCGCGTCAGGCCTTGCTTTTGGTGCACGTCGTTATCCCAAAACCGCTGCGCACTTTTGAGCGACGTGCACTACTTCTGCCGCACGCCAAAACTCTGGAATCCCGACCGCATCAGCGGCTTCTTCGACGACAGCACGCCGGAATTGACGCCGGTCCAACCGATCTCGCCGGACAGCTTGCCATATTCGATCTTGGGGCAGCGGTTCATCACCACCTTGATGCCGGCGGCCTCGGCGCGCGCGGCTGCTTCGTCATGGCGCACGCCAAGCTGCATCCAGATCACTTTCGGCAAGGGATCGAGCCGCAACGCCTCGTCGACGATGCCGGGCACCGCCGCCGGCGCGCGAAAAATGTCGACCATGTCGATCGGCTCCGGAATATCGGCGAGCCTCGCATAGGTCATCCGGCCGAGGATCTCCTTGCCGGCCTGGCCAGGATTGATCGGAAACACCGAAAATCCCTTGGCCAGCAGATATTTCAGCACGAAATAGCTTGGCCGCACATCATTGGCGGACGCGCCGACCATGGCAACGGTCTTCACCGAATTGAGGATGCCGGCAATGTAAGTGTTGTCGTAGCTATCGTGGTTCATGCGGCTTCCTACGGTAGTGGTATCGGTAAAGTTCACGGCTGAACCCAAGCGAGGCATAGAGTGCGCGGGCCGGTGTGTTGTCGGCCACCACCTGCAAGCATGCGGCGTGAGCCCCTGCCCGCCGCGCCCAGCCGATGAGGCCGCCGACGGTTTTGCGGCCCAGGCCTTGCTGCCTGAAACGGCCATCGGTTTCAACCGATTCCACCACAAGCAGGCCATTGCGGATGACACCATAGGCCAGGGCGGCAATTTGGC
>NZ_RZQE01000832.1:0-1496 GCF_004022955.1 Mesorhizobium sp. M7A.F.Ca.US.002.01.1.1
TGTTTGAAGTGACCGAGCGTGGCTGGATGGAGAAGATGCTGCCCGAAGACGTTCATCTGGGGCGCGATGGCCGGGTTCTCGAAATCCTCTCCGAGCACACCTGCCAGGGCTGGCTCGAAGGCTATCTGCTAACCGGGCGCCACGGCCTGTTCTCCTGCTACGAGGCGTTCATCCACATCGTCGATTCCATGTTCAATCAGCACGCGAAATGGCTCGATGCCTGCCGCGATATCCCGTGGCGGCGGCCGATCGCATCACTGAACTATCTGTTGTCGAGCCATGTCTGGCATCAGGAACGCAACGGTTTCAGCCATCAGGATCCCGGATTCATCGACGTTGCCCTAAACAAGAAGGCCGACATCGTGCGGGTCTACCTGCCACCGGACGCCAACACTTTGCTGTGCGTGACCGACCATGTGCTGCAGACCTGGAACCGCATCAACGTCATCGTCGCCGGCAAGCCGCCATCCTGGCAGTGGCTGTCCATGGACAAGGCAATCGTTCACTGCAGGGCGGGGATTGGTATCTGGGACTGGGCGTCAACGGACGATGGGGCTGAGCCCGACGTCGTGATGGCTTGCGCTGGCGACGTCCCGACCCTCGAAACGCTGGCCGCCGTGCAGATCCTAAGGCAAAAGGTCCCCCATCTCAGGACCAGGGTGGTCAATGTCGTCGACCTAATGACTCTTCAGCCAAAGGAATATCATCCGCACGGGCTGTCGGATCGCGAGTTCGATGCGCTGTTCACCACCGACAAGCCGGTCATCTTTGCCTATCACGGCTATCCCTGGACGATCCATCGCCTGACCTATCGACGCACCAACCACGACAACATCCATGTGCGCGGCTACAACGAGGAGGGCACGACCACCACGCCCTTCGACATGACGGTGCTGAACGGCCTCGACCGCTTTCATATCGTCCAAAGCGTCGTAGATTGGGTTCCGCGACTGAAGAGCATGCAGGTCGGCATCAAGCAGGCGATGGACAGCAAGCTGCTTGAACATCGAGCCTATATTCGCGCCCATGGGCAGGATATGCCGGAGATCCTTGATTGGAAGTGGGAACAGGATGCCGATGCGGGGCCGAAGTGTCCGGATTGAACGGATGCCCGTTCGCAAGCGCATAGGGGTGGCAACATATCGGATGGCTTCATGACCGATGCGATCCTTGTCCTGAACGGGGGTTCTTCGAGCCTGAAGTTCGCCGTCTTCGAAGAGCGTCACAAACTTCCGCTACTGCTGCGCGGCAATGTCTCCTCTCTCGGTCAACAACCACGGCTGCGTGTCGAGGCCGCGGCCGGCAGATCCAAGATCGACAAGAGCCTGGGCGAAGCACCGATCGATATGGTCAAGGCGTTCGCGGCGGTTGCATCCGTGCTCGCAGAAAACGATCTCCTGCGCCGCATCGACCGGGTCGGCCACAGGATCGTTCACGGCGGGCGTGACTTCACCGAAGCGACGCTGCTCGACGAACGCACGCTCAAAGCATTGCGC
>NZ_RZQE01000833.1:0-1476 GCF_004022955.1 Mesorhizobium sp. M7A.F.Ca.US.002.01.1.1
TTTAGATTCAACTCAAGAGGCGAGCCCTCGTGTGAATGAAGTTATGTCGAACCGACGATTTCTCCTGTCTGCTCCTGACTCCTTCACACCCCGATCGCCGCCACCAAAATCCGGTTCTGCCTTCGGATCGCCGCGCGCAGCTCCGGTATTTTCGCCGCGTCGCGCTTCACGAATTCGATGAACATCATGTTCATGTTGTTGAAGATCAGTTCGCCGAGCGCTGCTCCGTCGATGTCCTGCCGCACCAGGCCGAGCGCCTGCAGGCGGGCGATCAGGGCGCGGATCTGTTCGGTCAGCGCGCGGTCGAGCGCGGTGTAGGCCTGGCCGAACGGGCTGTCGGGCAGTTGCGTCGAGATCGCCATTGCCTGCCGCCACATCTCCTTGCTGAGATAGTGCAGCGAGTGCTCGATGTAGATGCCGATCAGCGTATCCAGCGCATCGCCGACATTGGCCGGCGGCCTGGCGACGACGCCCTGCCCGGCATTCAGCACCTCGTTGACCTCCAGCGAGACGATGGCGCCGAGGATGTCGCCCTTGTTCTCGTAGTAATTGTAGATGGTGCCGACCGAGACCTCGGCCTGCGTGGCGATCGCCTCTATCTTGGCGCCCTCATAGCCGGCCTCTCGAAACAGTTCCGCCGCCGCTTCGATGATGCGCCTGTGCCGGTCCGCCTTTTGCCTTGCCCGCAATCCGCTCATTCCAGCCTCTTGCCACAAAAACAGAATTGACTCAATTTTAGAATTGGTTCAATTTTTTGCAAGAAGCCACAAAGGCAAGGGAGAACACTCGATGTCCGCACATTCCAAGAGCATGAATTCGCTTTCCCTGTTGAAGAGCCATCTGCATGCTGCGTGCGCGGCCGCGGCGCTGTTGCTCGCAGCCGGCAGCGCTGTCCAGGCCGCCGACCTCAACGCGCTGATCTGGTGCGATCATGCCGATCCGGCGCTGCTGCAGCCCTTCGAGGAGGCCAATGGCGTCAAGGTCAACGTCAAGGAATTCGAGGGCACCGGCGCTGGCCTCGCCATCGTCGAACAGTCGCAGCCGGGCGACTGGGACGTGATGGTGATCGATTCGATCGACGTGCCGCGCGGCGTCGAAAAAGGCCTGTTCGAGCCGCTGCCGGAAGACAAGCTGCCGCTGGCCGACCTGTTTGCGCAGGTGAAGATGGACGGCTCCGCCATGGTCGGCGGCAAGCGCTACGGCATCACCGAAAAGTTCGGCTACAACACGATCGGCTACAACAAGACCAAGGTCGACCCGGCCGACATGCAGTCGATGGCGGCCCTGACCGGCGACAAGTACAAGGGCAAAGTCGCCATCTACGACTACTACCTGCCGGTCATCGGCATGGCCGCACTGGCGATCGGCAAGAAGACGGCCGATCTCACCGAAGCCGACCTGCCCGCCCTCAGGGACGAGCTCTTGAAGATGAAAGCCAATGCCAAGCTGGTCGGCGAAGTGACCGCCAGCCAGACG
>NZ_RZQE01000834.1:0-1473 GCF_004022955.1 Mesorhizobium sp. M7A.F.Ca.US.002.01.1.1
ATCACAGGCAACGTCATCGAGCCCTGGCTCTACGGCTCGCCGACTGGGCTCTCGCCCTTGGCCATCATTGTCGCGGCGATCTTCTGGGCCTGGCTCTGGGGGCCATTGGGTCTGGTTTTGTCGACGCCCCTCACGGTCTGCCTCGTCGTACTCGGCAGGCACGTGCCGCAGTTCGAATTCCTCGACGTGCTGTTTGGCAATGAGCCGGTGCTCGAGCCTCATGCCCGGCTCTACCAGCGGCTGCTGGCCAGCGATCCTGAGGAAGCCACCGACCATGCCGAGGAAATTCTGGAGGAAAAATATCTGGTCGAATTCTACGACAAGGTCGCCATTCCGGCGCTTCTGCTCGGCGAGCAGGACCGCATCCGTGGCGTAATGGGCGACCAGCAGCGGCGGCAAGTGGCGGCCAGCGCCCAGATGCTCGTGGCCAATCTCGCCGACAGCGCCCAGGAGGAGGCGGCTGAGGACGATGAGCCGGCCGCGACCGGGGATGCCGGCGCGGATGCGGCAAAAGAGGCGGAGGGAGAGGGTGAGACCGATCCCCAACTGCCCGATGGCACCGACATGTCGGTTCTTTGTGCCGGCGGGCGTGGCGAACTCGACGATGCCGCCGCCGCCATGCTGGCGCAGGTGCTCGAAGTCCAGAGCGCCACTGTGTCGAGGGCGAGCTTCGCCGATATGGAACCGGCGAGCATTCGTCGCCTCGAACTCGACGCTGTCGACACCGTCGTGGTCGGCTTCCTGAACCGGGATTCCGTCAAGCACGCCCGCTTTCTGGTTCGCCGATTGAAGCGCGCCAAGGTCGCTCTGCGGGTGGGCATCATATTCTGGTCGGAGGCCGGCAACGACGACAAGGAGGCGGCCGCCAAGCTGGCCAATGACATCAATGCAGACTTCGTGGCGCATAGCATGGTCGACGCAGTGCGTGGCGCCCTGTCCAGGGGGCCGCCGGTCGCGCTCAAGCTCGCAGCCAAGCGTCGCTTGGGCCGGCGGCCGCCCGTCGCGAAGAAAGCGCCGCTTGCGGTTGCAAGCTGAGGCCGCCAGCGCCCCTTACGTCCAGAAATGGCACACCGTATGGAAGAACAACGGCGCGGCGAAGACCAGGCTATCGGCACGGTCCCTCATGCGGCCACGGCCTTCGATCAGGTGGCCTCAGTCCTTGACGCCCTGATCGTCTTCGAAGCGGCTGGCGTCACCTTCCGCTAGAAGGATTGTCGCCGCGACGGCACCGACCGCCAGCAGGTCATGACGCTCGCCACAGACGAGTTCATCCGCCGGTTCCTGCTCCATGTCTGCCGCGCGAGTTCCATCGCATCCGCCACTATGGCTTGCTCGCAGGCGGCTCTCGCGAGACTGCCTCGCGCTAGCCCGCCACCTGCTCGCGGCTGCGCCTCCGTCACGAACGATCCGCCGGCGGAACCGGACGCCTTCCGCCCGCAGTCCCCGTGCTGCGGCGGGCGTATGATCTAATAG
>NZ_RZQE01000835.1:0-1467 GCF_004022955.1 Mesorhizobium sp. M7A.F.Ca.US.002.01.1.1
GCCCTACTGCCCTACTGCCCTACTGCCCTACTGCCCTACTGCCCTACTGCCCTACTGCCCTACTGCCCTACTGCCCTACTGCCCTTTATCCGTGGTCCGCGTCTTGGCGACTTCCTCTAGCATCCATTCGCGAAAGGCGACGATGCGTGGATCGTCGGCGGTATTTTCGGGATAGACCAGGAAATAGGCGAACTCGGGCGCCACCCGCAGGCCGAGTTCGAAAGGCTGCACCAGCCTGCCCTGGGAAAGGTCGTTCGCCACCATGGCGAAATCGGCGAGCGCAACGGCATTGCCGTCGAGCGCAGCCTGGACGGCATCCGTGGAATTTCCGAACACGACTGTCCGGCTGTCGTCGAAATCATTGATGCCGGCCGCCGCCATCCACATCCGCCAGTTCGGCCACGTCACGCCTTGCCGCGACCATTCGATATGCGCAAGCGTGTGATTGAACAGGTCGCGCGGCTCGCGCAGCGGCGGACCGGACGTCAAGAGGCTCGGGCTGCACACCGGAATGAGGATGTTGTCGAACAGCCGGTGGGTGCGAAGGCCCGGATATTTGCCGGCGCCAAAACGGATGCCGACATCGATGTCGTCAAGTTCGAAATCCCGCACTTCATAGGCGATGTCGAATCGCAATTCGATATCGGTGTGACGCTTGCGAAAATCGTCGACGCGTCGCATCAGCCATTTTGACGCGAACTGCGCGTCGAGCGTTACCTTCAAGAGAGCGGTGCCGCGCGTCAGCTTTTGCGCCCGCGAAACAGCCCGGCCAAGCAGGTCGAGCGCGTCCGCCGAGGCGTCGAACAGCACCGTTCCCGCCTCGGTGAGCCGGATGGTGCGGCTGGTGCGCGTGAACAGCACCAGCCCGAGCTGATCCTCGATTTCCTTGATCTGATGGCTGACGGCGGCCGGTGTCAGCCCAAGCTCGTCGGCGGCACGGGTGAAATTGAGGTGCCGGGCCGCCGCCTCCAGCGTCCTCAAGGCACGAGTCCCAGGCAGAAGACGAGCCATCCTATCCTCAAAGAAAACTTGATGATCGAGAGAAAACTACTCGTTTCCTACAGAGATTTCAATCTGGCATGATCTGTCCATCGAAACATCATCAAGCCGGATTTGATATTCGGGGAGAACGGAGCACACCATGTCCATCATCGTTTTGAATTCGTCCGCACATCGTCCGAACTGGCTGGCCGAAACCCTCGACTGGTTGCGTCACGCCCGGGTCGCGATACGCCTCCCCCGCCGCGATACTGCCTACCAGAACGTCGAGGATCTCTCCGACCGCCAACTGCGCGATATCGGCGGCGTGCGCCGTGATGTCGCTCGCGCAATGGACAAGGAGCTTGGCCGGCTGGGCCTGCTCGACATCGGTTGGCAGAGACCTGGCCGTAGGGGAATAGGGGAATAGGGGAATAGGGGAATAGGAAAAACTAAGGCCGCGCCGAGCTTGTCCCTACTCCCCTACTC
>NZ_RZQE01000836.1:0-1463 GCF_004022955.1 Mesorhizobium sp. M7A.F.Ca.US.002.01.1.1
GTTCAGATTCGAGCTGGTGTCAGCTTCCGGCTAGGGCCGCATGACGCTGGCCGCGCGCTCGGCGAAAGGCAGCGGATGCACGATTTCCTTCTTTTGCGCCACCGGTGCAAAGCCGAGCTTCTGGTAGAGCGGCAGAGCCGCCGGATGATCGAGCGTGCAGGTCTGCACCGTCACCCGCTTCGGCCCATGCGACCATGCGGCAGCGATCGCGGAGCCCAGGAACCAGCGGCCGATGCCTTGTCCCGTCGCATGTTCCATCATGCCGAAATAGGCGAGCTCGACTTCTTCCGGCAGATGCGGCTTGAGATCGAAGAAGCCGGCGGGTGCGCCGTCGAGATAAAGGACCCTGATGTCGCGATCCTCGCGATGAATGCCGGCGGCAAGCTCGTCGTCATCCAGCCTCAGCACATTGACCCAGTGCCATTTGCGCCCCACCCGGTCCATCAGATAGCGGTAGAAATGCAGCGGAATGTCCTTGGTCTTCAGCAGCGCGATCTGACGGTTGTAGGGCACCGGCGGCGAATAGGCCGGCGGCACATGCATCTCGAGAAACGTCACCGTGACGTCAATATCTTCCAGCGCGCCGTTTTCCATCGTCTTCATTCCTTGCCGATCACAACGGGGCCGGTCACGACAGGCGTGTCGGAAAGCCCGCCCCACTCCGTCCAGGAGCCGTCGTAAAGCCAGTTGTTGGTATGGCCAAGTGTTTCCAGCGCCAGCGTCACCACCGCTGCGGTAATGCCGGAGCCGCATGAGGTGACGACAGGTTTCGACAGATCGATGCCGGCCTCCTCGATCGCCTTGCGCAGGCGGTCCTTCGACAGCAGCTCGCCATTTTCCGACAGCGCCGAATAGGGCAGATTGCGCGCGCCAGGCATATGGCCGGAGCGGATACCCGCGCGCGGCTCAGGTTCAGTGCCGGTGAAGCGGCCCGGCCCACGGGCGTCGGCGATCTGGCTTGCCCTGGTGTCGACGATCCGGCGCATGTCGGCGAGGCTGGCGACGCGCCCGGAGTCGAAATCGGCATGAAACACGCTTGGCGCGATCTTCGTCGGCTCAGCCGTCACCGGTCTGCCGGCGGCTTTCCAGCCATCGAAGCCGCCATCCAGAATATAGGTCTGGAAGACGCCCATCACCCTGAACATCCACCACGCCCGGGGCGCCGAGAAGAAGCCCGGACCATCGTAGACGACGATGGTGTCATCGGCCGAAACGCCCATGGCGCCGACATACTGGGCAAAATGCTGCGGTGACGGCAGCGTATGCGGCAAGGGCGAATCCGGATCCGAAACGGCATCCTGATCCAGAAATCGTGCACCCGGGATGTGGGCCGAATCATACTCGCCGCGCGCATCGCGCTTCTGCGCCGGGAGATACCAGGATGCGTCGATGATCGTCAGGCCCGGCTCGCCGAGACGTTGCTGCAGCCAGTCTGCGTCGACGGTGAAGGGGCTGTCCTCGGC
>NZ_RZQE01000837.1:0-1461 GCF_004022955.1 Mesorhizobium sp. M7A.F.Ca.US.002.01.1.1
GGTGCACCATGCCGATGCCGGCGGCTAGCGCATCGGCGGGACTTGTGATCCGCACCGGCCTGCCCTGGATGAGAATCTCGCCGGCGTCGGGCGCATAGGCGCCGAACAGCACGTTCATCAGCGTCGTCTTGCCGGCGCCGTTCTCGCCCAGCAACCCGAGGATTTCGCCGGGCGCGACGCTGAGATCAACGGCCTCGTTCGCCTTGACGGCGCCGAAGCTCTTGGTGATGCCGCGCATTTCGATGAGGGGGGCGGACAAGGGGGCTCCTGAACGGACGGGCTTTGCGATTCAACTTTGATTGAGAGGAATGCGCTGCACCCCCCTCTGGCCTGCCGGCAATCTCCCCCTTGAGGGGGAGATTGGATGTCATATCGGCTTTCGCCAATTTTCTTGAAAGAACAGCGCGTCGCCGAAACTGCTAATCTCCCTCCTTGAGGGGGAGATGTCCGGCAGGACAGAGGGGGGCGCCTAGCGCCAGCCCCTCGAACCAGAACTCAATCCGAAACCGGCGTGTTCTCGTCCACGTCGACGCGGAAATTGCCTTCGAGGATCTCGGCTTTCTTCTTTTCGACCAGCTCCTTCACATCAGCCGGCAGCGTCTTGTCGAACTTGTGGTAGGGCGCCAGATGCGAGCCGCCCTTGGCCATGCGCGAGAAGTCGCCATAGTCCTGCGCGGTGAAGACGCCGGCCTTGACCAGCTTGATCGCCTGTTCGACCGTCGGATACATGTCCCAGACCGGGCCGGTGATGACCGTATCCGGGCCGAGACTCGATTGGTCGGACATGTTGGAGATGGCAAGGATCTTCTTGTCGACCGCCGCTTCGATGACACCGAAGCGCTCGGCATAGATGACGTCGACACCGGCGTCGATCTGCGCGACCGCCGCTTCCTTGGCCTTGGGCGGATCGAAGAAAGAGCCGATGAAGGCGACCTTCTTCTTGATGTTCGGGTTGACCTCCTTGGCACCGGCGAAGAAGGCGTTGACCAGCCGGTTCACTTCCGGAATGCCCATCGCCGCGACAGCGCCGATCGTGCCCGACTTCGACATCTTGCCGGCGATCATGCCTGAGAGATAGGCGGGTTCATGGATCCAGTTGTCGAAAACGCCGAAATTCGGTTCTGCGGGCCCAGCACCGGAGCCGAACAGCCAGGCGGTCTTCGGGAACTGCTTGGCGGTGCGGCGCGACTCACGCTCGGCGGCGAAGGCATCACCCAGCACCAGCTGGTAGCCGCCTTGCGCGTATTCGCGCATGACGCGGCTGAAATCGGCGGTCTGCACCTTCTCCGACCATTTGTATTCGATGCCGAGTTCCTTCTCGGCCTTCTGCAGGGCGACATGGATCTGGTTGTCCCATGGCTCCTCGATCGGCGTGGCGAAGATCGCCGCCACCTTCAGTTTCTTGTCCTTGCCGAAGGCAGCGCCCGGCAGCATTGCCGCAGCCAGGCCAAGCGCGCCCAA
>NZ_RZQE01000838.1:0-1456 GCF_004022955.1 Mesorhizobium sp. M7A.F.Ca.US.002.01.1.1
GTCGCGAGGGATCGCTGAATTTCGCGGCCATCAGCGCTTCGACGGCTTTGGCCCGGGCCAGCGAAAGGTCGAAGTTGGATTTGAAGGCGCTCGACCGACGCGGTTTGACATTATCCGTGTGGCCGACGATCCGGATCGGTCCAGGCTCGTGCTCAAGAGCCGCGGCGATGTCGGCGGCGATGGGCTGAAATTCCGGCTTCGTCTCGGCCCTGCCGGACTGGAACAGCAGCAGATTGTTGATTTCCACGACGATGAAGTCGCCCTTGGTGCCAATGGCCAGTCCGCCGCCTTCGACGTCCTTGGCCAGCGCCGCACGAATACGATCGATCTGAGCGTTGGCCGCCGGTGGGGCGACTTTGGCTGGCTCGACCAGCGGCGCCACGCTGGCGCGCTCGATAGCGACGGGTATTGATGGGTTGAGTGCCAGCAATTCACCTGCGGCGGCGTCGCCTTCATTGGAGATGAAGACCCGCAATGCGAAGAACGCTGCCGCCAGCAGCGCCGACGCTGACGCGGCAACCACCCAAAGCGGCAGGCGGGCCGAGGACTGCGCCATCGTCTCGGCCAAGCCCTGCCAGCGCGGCGAGATGTCTTCACCCGCCCGCGTCCTGAAGTAGCGAAGCGTCTCGTAGACGTCGCGTCGAACGCGCTCGAGATTGTTGTCTTCGCGCCTCACGCCGCGATACTGGCCCTCGAACCCCAGCGACAGACAGACATGCATCAGTTCGAGCAGATCGTAATGTGTCTCGGGATGGGCCAGGATCTTGTTCAGTGCTTCGTAGAAGCCTGTGCCGGAGGACTGGGTATGAAAGAACTGCCACGACATGCTGCGTTGCGACCAGTCGTCTTTCCCAGGCCAAGGCAGGTTGCCGATGAGATCGTCGGCTGTTTCGCACAGAACATAACGCGCAATCCGCGCATCCTCTTCGGCAACGTCCGATTTCTCCACCGTCCGGTCGAATTTTTCGATGGCCTCAGCGACATGTTGCGCCAGTGGCTCCGCCTGTCTTTCGACAGGCATCAGCCTGAGTTGCCCAAACAGCATCAGCAAAGGAGCGGCCGCAGCGAGAATAGTGTTTGCCGCGCAGTATCTGACCACCTCGGCGGCGCCGAGCAGCATGCGCTGCTCGATGGGCGGCTTTGATGCGGCGGCCGAAGAGCTGGTACCTGCTGGGGCACCCAGGGCCGGGCCTTGATAGATGACGGTTCCTGATACCCAGCCCGGTGGCCGCACGACGCCAGGATCGAACACGGTTGAATCCTCGATCCTGGAGGTGTCCGCGATGGATTGCTCCGGAACCGGCGGCGGTTTTTGCGTGCGCCGTGGATTTGCGCGAATGACGGTCTTGCCCGCCGGACCGAAGGGGTCGTCCTTCGAGCTCATCGCCGATCACCCGTGCAGGCGGGACACCCGCGATTGGGCGAGACAGGCGCAAGACGGTTTCTGGTCGGGTAA
>NZ_RZQE01000839.1:0-1455 GCF_004022955.1 Mesorhizobium sp. M7A.F.Ca.US.002.01.1.1
CATTATGATATTGTCTATTGGCCAGGTCGCGGGGAACTTGGTCACGATCTGCAAAGTCTCGTCGTCGAACGCTTTGATGGACTCGACGTTCTCAAGACCGCTGGTGCTGTTCCACCCGACGTTTAGCTCGTCGGGCTTGCCTATGGAATCGTGCAAATAACTATAAGTGAACGCCGCGTCCCTAGCGGTAGCAGGCTGGCCGTCCGACCACTTCATGCCGGGCCAGATCTTGAAGGTCCAAGTGAGGTTGTCGTCGGCGACGGACCAAGATTGGGCAAAGCCCTTTCGATCGTCGTATCGCTGGGCGTCTATGCAGACCAAGAAATCATAGCAAATAGCCAAGGGCCAAAAGGAGCCCCAAGTGGCGAAGGGGTTCATCGAATCAGGGCCTCCACCCAGTCCGCCGATTCGCAGGATGCGATCGTCGCACGACGAGGCGAACGCCCTCGAGTTAATCCCCCAAGGGGTCGCCGAAATCGCCAGCATTGCCTTCATAAGCGCACGACGATTATATGAGTATTGGCTCATTTTATCCTCCCTGTTTGCCGGCTTTATCATCACTTCATGTTCACACGACCACGATGATCTACGGCCTCAACCCGGAACATCTGGCTTCCTTTTGACGGAAGCTCCACAGTCCCCTCATTCCAGATAAGTAGCAGTGCCCAGGGGGGTGGTTCCTGCAAATTGGCCGCTGTGCCTGCATGAATCCGGCGTTTTTCTCGATTCTGGGCACAGCTAGCCAGAATTAAAGTCGATTGGCCGGTTCCAGCTCCTGGCGGCGCCCACGGACAATTCGCATATAGCAAACGAGGCAGTCATTCAGGTTCTGTTCGCGACCTCGGGTTGGAGGGTCCCGTCGAGCCGCAAACGCCTTTATCACGGATGTGTGATGTCGGAATGTCGATGCCGAAATTCCAGAGGATATCCTCTTCCGGCACACGACGGTCTAAGAGGCGTTCGACAAGCTGCGCGCCGCGCAACAACACGGAGCTTGAGCCGCCCGTTGAAAAACGATGTAAACGCTGATGGATCTCCAGCCTGATGCGTGGCCGCCAGCTCGTCGACCGTGAACTATCCGCAAGCCATTGATCTGGCCTTTTGATTGAGGCGGATAGCGTCTTTTGAATTGCAGGATTAGCGGTATTTGGACGCTGTTTTCCTGCAATTCGGTTTTGCGATTCCCTTGTGCTGCGGAGCGTGATTCACTCGGTTCGGCGGCGGCGAATCGAGGGGACGGCGAATGTCCAAGCCACGCGAGACGGGAGAGCAGGACCTGTTCCGCTCCAGGCTCGATCAGATCATCAACATGAAGCAGGCGATCGACCGGCCGGTGCTGGAGGAGCGTTTCGGCGCCGTCTATTCGGACGGCCCCGGCATGCCGCCGCTGCCGACCCGGCTGATGGCGGGGCTGGCGATCCTCAAGCACACCTTCAACCTGTCGGATGAGGTGCT
>NZ_RZQE01000083.1:0-17479 GCF_004022955.1 Mesorhizobium sp. M7A.F.Ca.US.002.01.1.1
CATCAAATACACGTCTTCGTCGCGTGGACGGTAGCCAGCGCACTCGAAGGCCGCGACAGCGTAACCGAGTTTCTTTTCGAACTGCTGCTGTGGCCCGAAGGCCAGACGGCGAACGCCGGAATGCAGACCGTCAGCGCCGATCACCAGATCGTACGCGCGCTCGCCTCCCTGCTTGAAGTTAACGCGCACACCGGCTGGATGTTCTTGAAGGCCGAGGATCTCATCATCGAATATGACTTCGGTCGTATCCTTTATCTTGTCGAAAAGCAGCTTAGAGAGATCGCTGCGTCCGAGTGTCACAAAGCGGCCCGCTGTCAGCTCAGTAAAAACGTCCGTGCCAAAACCTGTGACGCGCTTTCCACGATCGTTTACAAAGCGCACTTCGCGTACATGGTAGCCTACGCGATTGATCTCCTCCTCGAGCCCCATTCGCTCGGCGATGCCATAACCAAGGCCCCAAAAATCGATGACGTAACCTCCCGTGCGCAAATGGGGCGCTCGTTCGATTAGTGTTGGTCGGAATCCACCGGCTGCCAACCAGAAGGCAAGGGCGGGGCCGGCGATTCCGCCGCCGGAAATCAACACCGTTCCGTTGGCCATATTGAAAAGTTAGTGGAAGTCGCCGCTATGGCAAGGAGAGGTCAGTCGGCACGAGAATGATGATTCGCTGCCCAGGCCGCCGGGGACGGTGTCCCGTTAAACAGGCGGCTGGGAGTGCCTCTTTCCCAACAGAGGCAGCCTTCCCGTGACTCACGAGATTATAAGATCCCGAATGGTCCGTCGTTCGCGCGATGTGAGGTCCGCGGTGGATGTGGCAGCTTCGCCTGGTATTCTGGGCGGACGCATCGGGCGCGTTCGCGGCGCAGCTAATCGTTCGCAGCCGCACGAGAGTTTTTGTGAGATTCCAGCCAGTCAACCAATGCCATCCGAATGAGCTCAGGTCGACTCATGTTCATCTCGGCGGCTATTGCCGACAGAGCGGATTCGGTCGCCGCATCTAACGACACATGGGCGGTCTCGCGTAGCATTGTCGCTGCCCGTAGATTAGCCAGCCGTGCATTTTGGGCCTCGCCCCCGGAAGACACATCAGTCAAGTGAACGTTCCTTTCATCAACTTCCAGAAACTCCGCGCCTGCCGCTCCGTCGCCTTGAGATGGATCACATCGAAAACAACAGAGCGGATCGGTCCGGCACCAACTCCGCCGAAAATGCCGGGCCGCCAGGAAACGCCCGCGGGCGGACTTGCTCAAACAGCATCACTCTTGTGCTCCCCCAAACGGTGATGTTGGCGCGTTCCCTCATGGGCGCCTGATCCGAACTCGATGGGGATTTCGCAAAACTGCAATTATTCACGGCCGATCAAATCTTCACTCGCACAGAGTATGAGAGCTATTCTTTGAGTGTCGGAAATTTGTAGCCGGGCCTGCGAAAGCCACAGCACGCGGCGCTCCGGAGACACAGCTCGCATTGCCGAGCGTGCGGCGGCGGTGATTTCGTATCCGCCGCAGCGGGCGCACTGGAATTCTACCGTTCGCAAGATAATGTCGGCCGCGAGCGCGGTTTCTTCGCAAATCGGGCACGTCGACGGGTAATACCGCAGGGCTCCTAGGGTCGGCGGCGGAAGCCTTATCATGCCGCCCGTCCCGAAGCCTCAACTCGCGAAGATGACTCAGGATTTCGCTGCTGAGGCACATTGCTGGTTGAGGAGATGTCTATCCCGCGACGAGTGCGGCCATGTCGGGTTTCATATGATACAAGCAGTCGGTCAATCTTTCTTGCGACGTCCGGCGTGGTCTTTTTCAGTTCCTGGAACGCCCACGTCACAAATGTCTCGGACAATCTGTCAGGCCGATACAGAATGACTTCGCGGGGATCTAACGGATTACTGAACGATACACCGACATCCGAACCAAGAAACCGTATGAAATGTTTCTGGATTTGTTCGGCAGACATGCAGTCTCACTTTCCTTTGACTAATGATAGCCCAATGGTCCTCAGCCCCGTATTTTGGCAGCGACGCTCCTTCGGGTGGCCACCTCGATTTCCTTAGCCTCTTTTTCAAGTCGGTCGGGCGCGGCAGGGCCCATCAGGGCGTAGGCCGTGCCGCCCGATTGCCAGTATATGGTCGGCACGCGCCCATCCGTAGCGGGAGTAGGCGGTACGGCGTCTTCGCCGCTCATCGCGACCGCAACCAGTGTGATCTGGCCAACGCTCGGTGTGTCAGCCGTCACGACAAGGCTCTGCCGCCCGTTCCAGGGCTGCACCTGAACATCTTTCACCCTCCATGTCGCTGGAAGAGCGGGCATGCTGATGTTCATGGCGCCGACCAGTCGCTCGATCTTGTCCTGCTTTGGCTCACTGCCCCTTTCGGGACCGGCATTCAGCTGGGCGACTCGCAAGGCATCACGCGCGGCAAGAATGAAATTCTCATCGGTGGTTTGCCCTCCCTGGCGGAGAGGCAGTGTCAATGAGTTGGCCGACCAACCCGCCAGAATGAGCAAGGCGGCTGCCGTTTGCAGTTTGAGCGCACTGAATATTCTTAGCCGTCGAAACGCACTTTCCAGTTGCTTGGCCTTGTCCACGCTAACTCGGGGCGGGAAAAGCCGCTGCGGTTGAGCGACGCGCAATGCTTCCATGCGCTGTGCCTGGGCAAAAACTTCCGCCGCCAGTTCCGGCTCCAGGGCAAGCCGTGCCTGGAGGTCGGATCTCTGAGGCTGGGTCAGTTCGCCGTCAAGGAAGCGATTGATCTCGTCCTCGGAAATACGGTCACTTGGCCACATCACGGCCTCCTACAACTTTTAACTGGGAAGGCGCGCAATCGCGTAGTTTTTCCATGTTGTTCTTCAGGGCAACTCGTGCGCGGCTCAGGCGGGACATAACAGTTCCCTGCGGTACGCCGAGTACTGTTGCGGCGTCAGAATAGGTGAAGCCGAGGACGCCGACCAAATGGAGAACTTCGGCTTGCTCCGTAGGCAACTCTCTCAGCGCCTTTCTGACATTGGAGAGTTCGGTGCTGTGCTCCTGCGATGGCAGTAACAGTGGGTCAGACTGCTCCGCAAAGGCGGCAATCCGCCGCCTCTCTGCGTCCGCACGCACCGCACTGGTTAGAAAGGTATTTCGCACGATTGTGATCAGCCAGGGCATGAGAGGACGCGAAGAATCGTAGCTGCGAGCCAAGGAAAGAGCGCGGACAAGCGACTCCTGCACCAAGTCGTCGGCGTCTGCGTCGTTGTGCGTAAGCACTCGACCATACCGCCACAGATCCTCCAGATGCGGAGTGACGTCGAAGCTCGCATTCATGTGCCGTATACTGAGACGATGGCGAAGCTATTCCAAGCCGGTGCGACTTTTTTGTCCTCAAGTGACCTTGGCACCGGGTTCAACTTCGAAAGCGAAGCTGCGGTGGTGAGGGGTCCGAGCCGCTGTTTGCGGCGGCTGCGCCGGCGGCAAGCCGGCAAAGAAGAAGTTCAAGAGCTATTCGATCGGCTACTTCCATATCGACGTCGCGGAGGTGCGCACCGAGCAGGGCAAGCTGAACATGTTCGTCGCCACCGACCGCACCTCCAAGTTCGCCTTCGTCGAGCTGCACGAGTTCACCACGCCCGGCGCCGGCGGTTCGGCCATGCCGCTGATCAACGAGACCATCGCTGGGAAGCTGCTGCCAAACGCGGCTCTGCTAACCCATCGTTGCAATCTGACGGCCAAGTTCCTCGACCCGGAGAAACGTCATTCGCCACTCGGTGAAGTCGTTCGATCATGCTCAGCAAGGATGGGATGACGCAACTGTAGCTGGCAGTCAGCATTGATAAAGTTGCTCTTGATAACAGACATAGAGGCCAAATCGACAACGCATTCGATGCCCGTCGCAATGGGGCTGTGTGATCACTCCAGCTGTTTCGGCACCGGGATGGGGATTAGGGTCATGGGCTGGTACTGAGCCAATCTTTGAAGGCCCGCAAGATCGGTCAGCTCGATAAAGCGCGCGTTGCTGGTGATAAGGTGTTCGGCGCGCAATTGCTGAATGACGCGATTGAGATGGGGCACGCTCAGCCCGAGCGCGTCCGCCATGACTTCCTGCGAAAATGGCAAGTCGAAACTTTCTTCGTCAGCGCGTCCCACCTCCAGGAGACGCGCGTGGATCTCTAGCAAAAGGTGCGCCAGCCTTTCAATCGGAGTGCGCCGACCCAGATTGACAATGTGTTCCGCATAAGTCGCTGCCTCCTGGGCGGCGAGCCAACTTAACACCAGACCGAATTGGGGCTGCTCGTAGCAGAGACGAACGTAAGCGTCGAACGAGCACACGGCGTAGGTCAGCTCGCTCACGGCAACGACCGCACAAGTCGATCGATCGAAAAAGCTGACCGGGAATCCAATGACATCACCCGGCAGGATAAGCTTCAGGATTTGCCGCCTGCCGCTGCGCAGCAACCTGTAACGGATCGCGTAGCCGTCTTTAACAAAGCACAGGCTTCGGAACTCGGAGCCGTGAACGACGAGTTCCTCCCGTTTCCGAATGGTAAGGTCGCGCTCGAAAATTGCCTCAAGACGTTTGATGTCTAGCGATTCCAGCTTCATTGCACGTGTCAGTCGGGTCACGATCGGATGGCCGGTCAGCGGCATGCCATGCTCCACATGTTCATGACCTTCAAGGAAACTTTCCTATGCTTATTAATCCAGATCAATGAACAGAATCATCAAACGAAAGTTGTATTGACTGGCAGGCCTACGCCACTGCGAATGCCCATGCAAATAGGCCATTTTCAGCGTCTCGCTGAAAAAAACCGGTTTCCGGAACAACAATGAGAGTCGTCCGACGGCTCCACGCTAAGGAGGAACAGCTGATGCCACTCGACGATCAAAATACTTCCCATATATCCCGCCGTAGCATGCTGCACGCGGGCGCAGGTCTTCTCGGTAGCGCCGTTCTGCCCTTATCCAGCTTTGCGGCTTTTGCGGCCGACGACAAGCCCGCGATAGGCACCTGGCCGGCCGGGTCGGCGGGCGACACCGTCTACATCGGAGCCGCCGTGCCCCTTACCGGTGCCTATGCCGTGCAAGGTGCTGACGAACTTAAGGGCTGGCAGCTCGCGGTCGACCACATCAACAACGGCCACGAGTTGATGAAGGCGTTGGCGCCGAAGGTCGACAAGGGGTTGCTCGGCAAGAAGGTCGAGCTGTTGTCCGCCGACAGCGCGGCCAAGCCGAACCAGGCCGTCGAGCTCGAGCAGAATTTCATCCACCAAAACAACATCATCCTGATGACCGGCTCGACTTCATCGGCGGTCGCGGTTGCGCTCAACAAATTCGCGCAGCGCGAGAAGATCCTCTACGTCGCGGGCATCTCCGGCTCAAACGACACAACAGGCAAGGACTGCGTTCGCTACGGCTTCCGCCAGAATTTCTACGGCCAGACCGCAGCCAACGCGATCGGCCCGATTCTTGTGAAGACCTACGGCAAGGGAAAGAAGGCGGCATTCATGACGCCGGACTACACTTACGGCCACACCGTGACCAAGTCGGTGAACGACTACCTGACCTCTCAGGGCGGATGGGAGATGGTGACGGACCAGGTCTCGCCGTTGGGCACCCAGGATTTCAGCCAGTATCTGACCAATATCGCCAATTCGGGCGCCGAATTCATCGTCAACGTCAACTGGGGCCGCGACGCGGTGCTGTCAATCCAGCAGGCCAAGCAGTTCGGCCTGACTCCGAGCATGAAGATGGTGATCCCCTACCAGATCCCCTTCCTTGCCAAGGAAGTAGGCCCCGAACTGACAGCCGGGGTTTTTGCCGCTACCGATTTCTGGTGGACCCTGCAGGACAAGTATCCGCTCGCCAAGCAGTTCGTGGACGCATTCCAGCAAAAGTTCGGCTATCGGCCGGAATGGGGCGCCGAAAACGCCTATGTCAGCTTCGCTCATTGGGCGCGCATGGTGTCGCAGGCCGGTAGCTTCTATCCGCCGGACGTCATCAAGCAATACGAGAAGGGTGAGACCATCCCTTCACTCGTCGGCGACGTTCACTATCGGCCGGAAGACCATCAGTGCGTGCGACCCGTCGTACTCGTTCAGGGTAAGGATCCCAAGGACATGAAGAGCGACGACGACTACTGGAATGTGGTGGAGGTCGTCGATGGCGCGCCGCTGATGCAGAAGCCCGACGAGTTCGGCTGCAACCTGGGCAGCTACACCTGATGCCCGCAGCGCCTTCTCCGCTTCGCCACGGCTGGAGAGGGCGCTCGCATCGGGACTGGCTCTGCCCGGACGCAGACGGTTCGTCTCCCGGCGCTCGGTGGGATGTCGATTGTTCGCGACTTGTCTGCCAAACCCTTGCTGGCGCGCGGGCAGGGCATATTTTTCATGACTAAGGTGGGCGCAGAGTGATCAACTGGGCAAATTTCATTTCGCAGTGCTTCAATGGGCTCGTACTCGGCGCGCTTCTGGCGCTGATCTCCTCCGGGCTGACCATCATCTACGGGACGCTCGGCGTCCTGAACCTTGCCCACGGCGCGATGTTCATGCTCGGTGGCTATGCCGGCTGGCTCGCCTACACCTACACAGGTTCATTCCTCGCCGCGGTGGCGGCCGGATCGCTGTTCGTGATGATCGTGGGGGTGTTGATCGAGCGGCTGATCGTTCGCCATTTCTACACGCGGCCGCTCGAGGACCAGCTTCTCGTCACATTCGGGCTCGGCATCGTTTTCGTCGAGACGGTCCGCTTTTTCTTCGGCAGCCTCTCGCACACGGTGCCGCCGCCCGCCTCGCTAGTCGGCATTACCCATCTCGGCTTCATGGTCTATCCCACCTACCGATTGGCGCTCCTCGGCATCGTCGCCCTGGCGCTGCTGATGCTCTATGTCGTGCTCTATCGCACCCGCATCGGGATGATCGTGCGAGCAGGCATCGAGGATTCGGTAATGGTCGACTCGCTTGGAATCGATGTCTACAAGATCTTCATGCTCGTCTTCGGCATCGGAGCCATGGCAGCTGGCTTCGCCGGTATTGTCAACGCACCCGTGGTGTCGATCGCGCCCGATGTCGGGGAAGCCATACTGGTCCAGACCTTTGTGGTCGTGGTAATCGGCGGTGTCGGTTCCTTTACCGGCGCCATCCTTGGCGGCCTCATCGCCGGCGAAATCATCAGCATCACCTCGATGTTCAATCCTGGTTATTCGTATGTCATGCTGTTCGTGGCGATGACGCTGGTGTTGGTGCTTCGACCGCACGGGCTGCTCGGCACGGCAGGGCGTGAGTAGACGCGGTCGGCCATGAACATCAAACATCCCTTCCTCGTCGAGCTTCTGACGGCGCTGGCGCTCGTCCTGGCGCCTTTCGTTCTGCCCCATCTCGGGTTCTCGCCCAGCACGATCAATCGTATCCTGATCTGGGGACTGTTCGGGATCGGCTTCGACATCCTGTTCGGCTACACGGGATTGCTGTCCTTCGGCCAGTCGGCCTTCTACGGTACTGGCGGGATGTTCGCCGCCTATCTCCTGACTGAAACCGGCTTCTCTTATGTCATGGCTGCCATTGTCCTGGGCGCCGTCGTGTCGGGTGTCGTCGGCTACGTGATCGGGTTGATAGCCCTGCGACGCACCGGTATCTATTTCGCCATGATCACGGTGGCGATCGCCGAAGTCTTCTTCTTTGTCGAGTTCAATCCGCTCTCGGCATTCACGGGCGGCGAGAACGGCTTGCCTGGCGTGCCAACCCCGGTCGTCAACCTCGGCTTCACGGTGCTCGAATTCAACACCGACTGGACGATGTATACCTTCCTGGCGTTCTGCTATTTCATCGGCATTGCCGTCGCACTGCGCATCGTACGCTCGCCCGTTGGCGCGATCCTTTCGGCGATCCGCGACAATCCGCTCCGCGCCGCGGCGCTGGGCCACGACATACACGGCTACAAGCTCACGGCCTTCGTGGTTGCCGCGATCTATGCCGGCTTTGCCGGCGGCCTGTTGGGCGTGATGCAGGGCTTCATGCCGCCGGACGCTTTCATGTTCGACACGTCCGGCCAGGTCGTGATGCAGACGGCGATCGGCGGTGCCGGCACACTGTTCGGGCCGCTGGTGGGCGCGACGGTGTGGCTCTATCTCAGCGACTTTTTCCAGAACACATTGCATCTCGGCGCCACATGGAAGTTGGTGCTCGGCATCGTTTTCGTGCTGCTGGTCTGCTTCCTGCGGCGCGGCATCGTCGGTGCGATCGTCGATCTCTATTGGTTGACCGGTGGCCGCAAGCGCATCGAATCGTCCAATACCGCGGTCGAGAGTGCGCCGCACGTCGTGACCGCCGTCGAACCGATGCCGGCGCGCCGGCGTGGTGCTGCGCCAGCATCCGGACCGATCCTGCAGGTGCAGGGCCTAACCAAACGCTATGGCGGTATCACAGCCAACAGCGACGTCGACCTCAGCGTCGATCATGGGGAGATACGGGGCATCATTGGACCCAACGGCGCGGGCAAGACGACGTTCTTCAAGATGCTCACCTGCGAGATCGCGCCAACCTCCGGCCGCATCATACTGGCCGGCCGCGATATTACGGGCATGGGCGTATCCGAGGTGTGCCAGCTCGGGCTCACCAAGAGCTACCAGATCAACCAGCTATTCGACCGCTTGACGGTGCGGCGGAACCTGATGATTGCCGCGCTGGGCGAGGCGCGTGGAAAGTTCCGGCTTGATCTGTTCAAGAGTATCCACAGCGTTCCCGGTCTCAGCGAGCAGGTCGAGCGAACGGCGGCGCTGGTGAACCTTACGGCGCGGCTCGATCGGCCAGTTTCGGAACTGGCTTATGGCGAGAAGCGGCGGCTGGAAATCGGTCTTGCACTGGCGACGTCGCCGAGCCTGCTCCTGCTTGACGAACCGCTTGCCGGCATGAGCCCGCGCGAGCGCGTCGAGACCGTGGCGCTGCTCAAGTCAATCGCGCGTGCACGCACGATGATCATCATCGACCACGATATGGATTCGCTCTTCGAGCTGGTCGAGAAAATCACCGTCCTGCAGGAGGGCAGGGTGCTGGCCGAAGGCACGCCCAGTGAGATCAAGGCCAACGCAAAGGTGCAGGAAGCCTACCTTGGCGGTGTACATGGAGAGGTGGCATGAGCCTGCTCGATGTGAGAGCATTAAACAGCTATTATGGTGACAGTCACATTCTGTTCGACGTCACATTGAGGGTCGAGAAGAATGAGGTCGTGGCGCTCCTGGGCCGCAACGGCGCTGGCAAGTCGACGACGCTGAAGAGCCTGATGGGGGTCGTGACGCCGCGGACCGGCTCGGTTGAACTAGACGGGGTCGAACTGGTTGGCAGGAAGGCGCACAGCATCGCTCGGGAAGGCATGCAACTCGTGCACGAGAATCGACGCATCTTCGGCAGCCTGAGCGTCGAGGAAAACATCATTCTGGCCGGGTTGACTGCGGATGACCGGTGGCCGCTGGAACGCATTTACACGATGTTCCCCCGGCTGAAGGAACGACGCGCCAGCCGTGGTACGGATTTGTCAGGTGGCGAACAGCAGATGCTGGCTATAGCGCGTGCATTGGTGCGCAACCCAAAGATCCTCCTGCTTGATGAACCCTTCGAAGGACTTGCTCCAGTCATTGTGTACGACTTGGTGCGCGCCTGCCGCGAGCTGGTCCAGGCAGGGCAGACAATTGTGCTGGTGGAACAGAACATCGCAGCGACGCTGGCGCTCGCGAGCCGCGTTTATATCATCAACAATGGCCATATCGCCCACGAAGGCCCGGCCGCCGAACTCAAGATCCAGGCGGGGCTGCTGCAACACCATCTTGGCGTCTAGGTCCAGCCCGTGGACAATCCCACGACCTTCATCGACAGTGTCATCCCCGCCAGAGAATTCGTGAGATTGTGGCTATCACGATCGGAAAGATAGCTAGGAGTTAGGCAAGTGCCTTGAGCCGCCAGCAGACGGTGGCTTTTGGATTTCGACCCCGACTTGATAGTGGAGGGGCAGTCCAAGACATTCTCATGCGCTCCGTACGCCTTTGCTCGAAGAGACACTGATCGGGGGCACGGTCTCGTCAGTGGGCGCGGCTTGGCAGCAGGCCGCGAGCCATGATGGAGCCGTAAACGCTTGCAGGGATCACAGCGGAATTCGCAAGTCGGTACCTCTGGAAATCAAATCTTCAGGATAGCTTGGCATTCTTGTCCATCCCGAGGAGCGGATGGCTCGGGCGGAACATTCAGGAGAAACCAGTTGTAAGGGCCGATATTTGACAGAACGGATGCACCTAGACGTGCAGGATAGTCCTGGCCATAACTGCAGAAGTCGACCGACTACTGGCGAGCCGCACGCGCGATATCCGGCTGACGGGCGAGATCTACCGCCTGTTTCGAGCGCGTGTCTGGTCGCAGACAAAGATCATCCGAGCCTGGATGGTCTGGGTGGCTTTGTTGGACGTGCTGACACTCGCGCTCAACATGGTGATGCTCCCAAGGGCAACTGCGCTATCCATGCTCCTGCCTGGCGCCATCATTCCGCCCGTCGCTGTGGCCGTCGTTCTTATCTGGCGAAAGCCGCGGGCGCCGTGGCTACAAGGGGCTTCGCTGATCGCGGGCTTCTTCCTCATTTTGTTGTCGGTTGCGTTGGTCGGCGTAAGCGCTGGTGGCGAGTTCTACGAACGGCACTTGAACATCATGCTGTTCGTGGCCATCACAGCCATCATCATCTTCGGGGTTCCGCTGGCCTGGACGGTGACTATTGCCGCCTTGGCGCTCGGTCTCTATCTCGTTTTTCAACTACACAACCCGGGCATCGAATTTGGCAGCGCCGTGGCTGCGACGTTGTTTTCACCAGCGGCATCTTCGCAACGGTCGCCGCGCGGCGCAGCATGACAATTCTCGCTCAAAAGACCTTCCTGTTTGAGCTTCGCGACCGGCGCAGGGTCGCCGAACTGGCGGAAGCGAATGATCGGCTGAAACTTTTGGCGAGGACTGATCCGCTCACTGGCATAGCCAACCGGCGCTGGATGACGGAAACGCTTGACCGTCTATGGGACGGTGGCCGGAAATGCCACGGCGGTGCCGCCATGCTGATGTGCGACATCGACGACAAGAAGCTGAACGACCACCTCGGCCATGCCCAGGGCGATCGCTGTCTGGTCGAGGTCGCCAGAATGATCCAGGAAAACGTGAGGCGCGACCGCGATCAGGTGGCCCGCTACGGCGGCGAAGAGTTCCTGGTGTTGCTGCCCGGGGTGGACGAGGAAGAGGCCGTCGCGGTGGCCGAGCGAATTCGTCAGAGCGTTGAGGCCGCGGCTTTTCCCAACCCTGCATCCCGCATGTCGCCTAGCGTCACACTCAGCATTGGAGTTGCAGTTCAGACGACTGACGAGGCCATCTCACCAGAGCAGTTACAGAGTCACGCGGATGCGGCACTCTACCTTGCCAAACAATCCGGCCGCAACCGAGTGCTGCTCCACGGATCGGCGTCATTCGGGCGAAAACATGTGCAGCCGGCACGGTGATGCCTCAAGTACGTCAGGGCGAAAGTCGTTGTGCTGTTCTTGTGCGGCTGAAGCAGACCGGCTCGGCGACATAAGCCGACCCGGGTGCGCCGGTATGCGGCGATCCGTGCCCGAGCCCTCATAACGGGGGTTGACGATGCGGGAACCTGATAGTTGAAGGCAGCAATGGAACGCAAGGCGGCGTTGGACATTTCGTCTGGATTGGCACGCGTGCGACGGTGGTGCCCCGACTGCATCCGGCGGCACCGTCTGACACGAAGGGGAAGGAGCTAGCGATGAGAAGAATTGCCCTCGCGGGAATGCTTACACTCTCGGTTTCGGCCTCCCAGGCACAGACCGCGACGCCTCAGCCAGCCGCACCGACCGCTGAGGCGCCTGCCGGTCAGGTGGTTGCGTCGGGAAAAGGCGGCCCGGTCAACCTCTGTCACGAGATCCTCGCCTTCATGAAAGCGCCTCCAGCTGAGACGCCCCCACCCACCGGCGCGGCAAAGAAGCCGGATGCGGCTTCAGCTAAGCAGGGCACGACCGGATCGGGCGACCCAGCGAAGTCGGAGGGTGGTACGGGCTCTGCGCAAAAAATCACCGGACAGGACGGCGTGGCAACCGACGCTCCCCAGCCAGGCAAGGACAACGCAGCCAGCGGATCGGCGCACAATGCCCCGCAGAAAGAAAGCAGGGCAGCGCCGCTGCCCCCCGCAGACGTGACCAGCACGCCCAAGGAATCCGTGCTGACTGTCGAAGCGGCAGAGCAACTCGCCGATGCGAACGATATCGCCCAGTGCCAGAAAACGGCCCGCGCCATGAGAGTTGCCGGCGTTGCCATGCCACCGCCGCTGATTGCATTGGCAGCACTCGATATGCAATATCAGCAGAAGGCGGTTGTGCCGGCCGAGCCCACAGGGGCTGCCGGTGCCCAGCGTCTAGCGCCGCAGGCGGCCACGCCGAAATAGCGAGAGCAAGAACGGTGGCTGGCGGGCCCGTCTCGAGAATGGAAGGAGCAGGCGGGATGCGTATGATTTTGACGGGAATTGTCGTTACCGTCTTAGTTGCCTTTGGTGCCGGCTATGTTTTGCGCGCACAGCAGGTGCCTTCCTGGCAGGTCTTCAGCACCGACAGTGCCCGGGTGGGCGATCCGGGCCACAATCTCGTCGGGCAGAACTGGTCGGGCGATCCCGCCGGCGGCTCCGCCGGCAAATCATGACCAACTACCTCCTGAGCGATTGGGCTGCAGTCGACCAGCGATAGAAACGCTATTCGGCCGGCTCAGCGGAAGTCTCCGGCGTAGCATCGCCCGTCTTCGCCTGCTGCTTGGCAACCCAGGCGCTGTGGTGCTCCTTGGCCCAATTCAGATCCACTGTGCCGGACACCATGGCTTCGTAGGCGCCTTCCATGCCGAGCGTGCCGATATAGATGTGGGCGATGATGACGGCGATCAGGAGGACGCCTACGACCGCATGAACATACTGGGCCGTCTGCATGCCGTTGATATCGGCGAAGGAGAATGGGAACAGCATGTAGATGCCGGACACCGACAAGGCAATTCCGCCCAGCAGGACCGCCCAGAAGATAAGCTTCTGTCCTGTGTTGAAGCGTGCCGCCGGCGGGTGCGTCCGGTTCGACTTGTCGAAGAATCCGCCGCCGACCTTCAGCCAGTTGGCATCGTAGCGGTCGGGCAGGTTGTCCCAGACCCAGGCGACCAGCATAACAAGTACGCCCAGCATGAATGCCCAGGCGACGAAGTCATGCGCGTATTTCGCCCAAAACGACCATGCCGAGAACGCGTCCGGTCCGATCAGCGGCATCAGCAGGCGTTTGCCGAATACGAGATTCAAGCCGGTAACGGCCAGGATGATGAACGCTGTGGCAGTCGTCCAATGGGCAAGCCGTTCGATGGCGTTGAAGCGCAGGATCCTGACGCCTGATTCACCCGCCGCGACGCGGATGCGGCCTCTGACGAAATAGAACAGCGCCAGCACGACCAGCATGCCGAGGATCGCAATGCCGCCGATCCAGGGCAGCGCGCGCTCATGGAAGCCCTGGTAGTCGCGGCCCTGCGGCTGCTGCAGCGTGGCGGCCTTGCCGTCCGGTATGGTGACGCGGCCCCGGATTTTGTTGAGTTCATCGAGAAGTTGCCGCTCGCTGACAGCCTGGGCGGTCGGGTTGTTTCCTGAACCGGCGTCCTGCGCCCTGGCCGGAACAACAAGCAGGCCGAGAGCCAGAATGAGTGCGGCGGCCGCCGGGGAAATCAGTCGACCAAGGCTCGAGATACGCATTTGCTCGGTCCTCCTGAGCTTGTTTGTCTGCGCGAACCAATCGGCACCGCGATGAACTATACCTCAATTGTCTCCCGATAGGCCGTCTGCCACCCCCACGCACCGGAGCCGTAGCCGCGCTGCGTCACGCGTTCCTTGTAGATCGCAGCGATGATCTCGCCGTCGCCGGCCAGCAGCGACTTGGTCGAGCACATCTCGGCGCAAAGCGGCAGCTTGCCTTCGGCCAGCCGGTTGGCGCCATATTTTGCATATTCGGCCTCGGTCGAGTCCGGCTCCGGACCGGCCGCGCAGAACGTGCACTTGTCCATCTTGCCGCGCGATCCGAAATTGCCGACGCGCGGGTATTGCGGCGCGCCGAACGGACAGGCGTAGAAGCAATAGCCACAGCCGATGCACAAATCCTTAGAGTGCAGCACCACCGCGTCGGCAGTCGTATAGAAGCATGCGACGGGGCACACCGCCGCGCACGGGGCGTCGGTGCAATGCATGCAGGCCATCGAGACGGAGCGCTCGCCGGGCTTGCCGTCATGGATCGTGACGACGCGGCGGCGGTTAATGCCCCAAGGCACATCGTGCTCGTTCTTGCAGGCGGTGACGCAAGCGTTGCACTCAATGCAGCGATCGGCGTCGCAGAGGAACTTCATCCTGGCCATTTTCCGCACCTCCCTGTTACGCCATCGCGATCTGGCACAACGTGACTTTCGGCTCCTGCATGCCCGTTACCGGGTCATAGCCGTAGGTGGTGATGCTGTTTGCGCTTTCACCGAGCACATAGGGATCGGCGCCTTCGGGGTAGTTGGCCCGCAGGGTCTCACCCTGGAACCAGCCGCCGAAGTGGAAAGGCATGAACGCTACTCCCCTGCCAACACGCTCGGTCACCAAAGCCTTCACCCGCGCTTTGGAATCGTTCTCCGCGCCGGTCACCCACACCCAGACGCCGTCGCCAATGCCGCGGGCGGCTGCGTCCGCGGGATTGATTTCGACGAACATCTCCTGCTGCAACTCGGCCAACCACCGGTTTGAGCGGGTTTCCTCGCCGCCGCCTTCATATTCGACCAGGCGACCGGTCGTCAGGATGATCGGGAAGGATTTCGCGACGCCCTTGTCCACCGCCGCCTTCTGAACGCTGAAGCCGATATTCGGCAAACGGAACTGCTTGGCGTCAGGATAGGTCGGATATTTTGCGACTAGGTCCACCCTGGAGGTATAGATCGGCTCACGATGGATCGGCACCGGGTCGGGCAAGTTCCAGGCGACAGCCCTGGCCTTTCCGTTTCCGTAGGGGTGACAGCCGTGGCTGAGCACGACGCGCTGGATGCCGCCCGACAGGTCGGTCGACCACGAGACCTTGCCGATGTCACCCATATCATCGCCGATCGTCTGGATGACTTTGAGTTCCTCCGCACTCAAGTCCTTGTCCCAGCCGAGCTTTTGCAGCACCGCCATCGTGAATTCCGGATAGCCGTCGGTCAGTTCCGAGCCTTGCGTGTAGGAGCCTTCGGCAAGAAGCGTCTCGCCGTTACGCTCCACACCGAAACGGGCCCGGAAGGGACTGCCGCCATCCATTACATGCAGGTCGGTGCTGTAAAGGTTGGCCGTGCCAGGATGGCGTATTTCCGGCTTGCCCCAGCATGGCCAGGGCAGGCCGTAATAGTCGCCGCCGACCTCCGGATCGTCCTTCGGCGCGCGTAGCGTCACAAGATCAAACTTGTGCTGGTTTTTCATATGCGCCTTGAGGCGCTCCGGCGATTGACCGCAGTAGCCGGTCGACCAGCTTCCGCGGTTCATCTCACGCAGTACGTCCTCCGGTTGCGGCCGGTCACCCTCGACCGCGATGTTCTTGAACATCCAGTCGGCAAGGCCGAGCTTCTTCGCGAGCAGGTAGATGACCTGATAGTCGTCCTTCTGCTCGAAGCTCGGCTTAACGATCTGCTCGCCCCACTGCAGAGATCGGTTGGAGGCGACGCGCGAGCCGGAAGTCTCGAATTGCGTACAGACCGGCAGCAGATAGACGTTTTCCTTGCGCCCGGCCTGAACTGCCAGCGATGCCCAGGTCGTCGGGTGCGGATCGGCAACGACGAGCAGTTCGAGGCCGGCCAGGCCCTTCATTGATTCCGGTATGCGTGTGATGCTGTTGCTGGCGTGGCCCTGGACGAACATCGCCCGCAGTCTGTCACGCTGCTGAATGTCCTCCTTGGGGAGCACGACCCCATCGAACCATCGGGTCAGCGGGATACCGGGTGTCTCCATCGCCTCCTTGGAGTCGAACCGGCGCAGAAGGTCGTCGTATGGAATTTGCCAGACTCGCGACCAATGCTTCCAGGCGCCCTCCGTCAGACCATAGTAAAAGGGCAGGGTCACCACATCCAATCCAATGTCGGTCGCGCCCTGCACGTTGTCATGTCCACGGAAGATGTTGGCGCCGGTGCCCGGCTTGCCAACATTGCCCGTGGCGAGGCACAAGATGCAGCTGGCGCGCACGTTGGCTGTTCCGGTCGTGTGGTGGGTCTGCCCCATGCACCAGATTATCGTCGATGGCTTTTGCGTGGCGAACATCTCGGCGATGCGCTTCATCTGCTCGCCAGGCACACCAGTGATGCGCTCGACCTCGTCGGGCGGATATTTCGCCACCTCCTTGCGGACTTCGTCCATCCCGTAAACGCGCTGGGCTATGAATTCCTTGTCCTCCCAACCATTCTCGAAAATGTGCCAGAGCAAGCCCCACAGCACCGCGATGTCGGTGCCAGACCGAATGCGAGCAAACTCGGTGGCATGCGCGGCCGTACGGGTGAACCGCGGATCCATCACGATGAAGTTGGACTTGTTGAGTTCCTTGCCTTCGAGCAGATGCTGCATGGCGACTGGATGTGCTTCGGCAGGGTTCCCGCCCAGCACTATGAGCGTCTTGGAATTGCGGATGTCGTTGAAGGAATTGGTCATCGCGCCGTAGCCCCAGGTATTGGCCACGCCCGAAACCGTCGTCGAATGGCAGATCCTCGCCTGGTGGTCCTGGTTATTGGTTCCCCACAGGGCCGCAAGCTTGCGGAAGAGGTAAGTCCCCTCGTTGGAGAACTTCGCCGATCCCATCCAGTAGGCCGACTCCGGTCCGGACTTCTCACGAATGTCGAGAAGCTTGTCGCCGATCCCATTGATGGCGTCATCCCAGGAGATGCGCTCCCACTTGCCGCCGGAAAGCCTCACGGGGTATTTCAGGCGGCGGTCGCTATGTACCAGCTCGCGCACGCTTGCGCCCTTGGCGCAATGCGAGCCTCGATTGATGGGGCTGTCCCACGATGGCTCCTGTCCGGTCCACACGCCGTTCTGGACTTCCGCCGTGACCGTGCAGCCGACAGCGCAATGTGTGCAGACACTTTTCTTCAACTCGGTCGGCACTCCCGGCTGCGGCGGGCTGATCGCCGCGGCTTTGCTTACCGTGCCGAACTGAAACGAGCTGAGCGCGGCTATTCCGCCAACTGCGAGGCCGGAGCGGCGGAGGAATGTCCGTCGGTCGAATGGAGCCGAATCCGTGCCAGCAAGGAGGCTTTGCAGTCTTGTGCGGCTTGCCTGTCCGCTTTTGCGCTTCGTCAGCATGGCGGCCTCACTTCTTTTCAGGGTAGCGGTTCACGCGGTAATAGGCCTTGATGTGATCGGTTTCCCGGTAGCGGGCCCGCATCTCGTCTTCACCGGGGTCATAGGCTTGCGCTTCGCGCGGAGCCAGTGC
>NZ_RZQE01000840.1:0-1454 GCF_004022955.1 Mesorhizobium sp. M7A.F.Ca.US.002.01.1.1
ACTTGTGTCATATCGAAGTTCGGCCCGCATAGGAGAACCGAGATGGCCATCCCACAAGCGGACAACGACAACCACCTGCGCAAGAAGCCGGCTCATCGAGGCAAAATCTCGCCCAAGGGGGCGATACACCAGGTTAGAGCACGACCCAGGTAAAAAATGGCTCTGCGGGCGACAAGAATTAAGGCGAGGCGCTGAGATGCCGCGGACCAATAATGACGCTCGCAACGAGAAGACCACATCAGCTGCAGCAATCATTGTCGACAAGGAACGTGCTGAGCGCGCCGCCAAGACGGCGCGGTTGAAGGAAGCGCGCCTCGCACAGGCCATCACGCCGTCTCCCATAGAACGCAAGCAGCGTGTCACCAAAAAGGTTCGCAGGATTTTTGTTGCTGGCTAGGAGGTGTCCGTGACGCGCAATCATGACAAGGAAAGATACGACCGCGCCAAACGCATCAGCCAAGAGACGCTGGACGCTGAACGCGCACAACGCGCCGAGAAGACGGCGCGGCTGAGACAAGCAAGGCTTGCACAGCGTCCGGTGGAGTCGTCGCCGGCGCAGCCGCAAACTCGCCGCAAACCCATCCAGTCTCTCAAAAAGAGAAGCCGTAAGGTGATCGAAGTCTTTTAGGCTCTCCACATCCGTGCGGAACACTGGGAGAGTCCAGCGGCGAGCGCGGCTGGGAGGGAGGGCTTCCGCGACCTGATCCAGCAAGGCTGCGAATACCTGGCGAGCAATCGCGGGGACTTTGGATCTCCGCCTCCTCGCCATTATCAGAGCTGGGAGCGAAACCTGCTCGCAAAGTAGTCGGTGACCTTTTCGCTTAGCGGACGCGCTTGCCATTCTTCCAGACTGACCTGCCTTGATCGCTTCAGGTCCTCGTTGAAAACGTCTATTTGCGTCCGCGCGAATTCCAAGCCGTAGACGTTCAGACTGGCCTCATCGTTGAGGCGCAAGGATCGCTCATCCAGATTAGCCGAGCCAAAGCTCACCCAGGCATCGTCGACGATCAAAAGCTTGGGATGGTACATTGTGGGTTGAAACTCAAAGATGCGCACACCGGCCTTGAGCAATTCGCCCCAGAAAAAGCGCGAGCCCTTTCGCACCACAGGCACATCCGTGAGCCAATTGGGAACGATGACATCGACCGAGACGCCTCGCTTCCTTGCATCAAGAATCTGCTGCAGCGCGATGTCGTCCGGCACGAAGTAGGCCATGCCGATGCGCAGATGATCCTTGGCCGCGGCTATTGCCGCCAACATCATCAACTCCATGTTCTCCGAGCCGTTTGGCTGCGAAGAAAGTATCAACTGCGCATCGAGACCACCAGCGGGCGCAACTGCAGGGTAGAACTTCCCGCCCTGCAATGTCTCGCCGGTCGTCTCAAGCCAGTTTTCGGCGAACGCCGCCTGGAATGCGGGCACGGCGGGTCCTTCGATCCGGTAATGCGTGTCGC
>NZ_RZQE01000841.1:0-1447 GCF_004022955.1 Mesorhizobium sp. M7A.F.Ca.US.002.01.1.1
GGTCGTATGTGCTCTTGATCTCAACACCGACCAGTTGGAAGTTCTTGCCGTCAGGCTTGTCCAGAAAATCCTGCAAGGCGGATTGATCGGCGAAAGCCGTGTCGATACGGCCGCTCGCCAGGTCGATCTGCATCTGGTCAAGCGTGTCGTAGGTTTTCAGGTCGGCATTCGGTGCACGCTTCTCGAGGAAATGCGCGTGGGTCGTGCCAGCCTGCACGCCGACCTTCTTGCCGTCGAGCGACTTCAGCAGCGTGTCGACGTCGGTGATCGCGGCCAGATCAGAACCCTTGGCCGCGACGAACATGTTGGCCAGTTCGGCATAGCCGACGCTGAAATTGATCTCCTTCTTGCGATCGGCGGTGATCGACATGCCCGAGATGATGACGTCGAAGCGCTTGGCCTTCAGCGCCGGGATCAACCCGTCGAACGCCTGCACGACAAAATGGCAGGTCACCGCGAGTTTGGTGCACAGCAACGCGCCGACATCGGCGTCGAAACCGGTGACGTTGCCACTGGCGTCGGACATGCTCCATGGCGGGTAGGCGCCTTCCGTTCCGATGGACAACTCGCCTTCGGCCGCCAATGCGTTTCCCATGCTTCCCGCGAGACATGCGAGCAGCGTCAAGACTTTCAGCTTCATATCAGTTCCCCTTGTTGTTGGTCTTCATTGCCGTTGTCCGGTGCGAACCGGACGCTTCGAGGATGCTTCCCTCACAGTGTCCGAGCCAGGAATTGGCGCAGACGCTCCGAGCGCGGGTTGCCGAACAGCTCCGCGGGCGCACCCTCTTCCTCCACCTTTCCCTGGTGGAGAAACAGAACCTTGTGGGAGACCTCGCGCGCGAACTGCATCTCGTGCGTTACGAGGATCATGGTGTTGCCTTCCTCCGCCAGTTGACGGATCACGCGCAGCACCTCGCCGACCAACTCGGGATCGAGCGCCGATGTCGGTTCGTCGAAGAGGATGACTTTGGGACGCATCGCGAGCGTTCGGGCGATCGCGGCGCGTTGCTGCTGGCCGCCTGATAACTGGCCCGGATAATGAGCGTGCTTGTCGGCGAGCCCGACCTTCTTCAACAAGGCGTGCGCATGTTCGATGGCCTTCTCGCGGGGCTCCTTCAAGACGTGCCGGGGCGCTTCGATGATGTTCTCCGCCACCGTCATGTGCGGCCACAGATTGAAGTTCTGGAACACCATGCCGACGCGGGCGCGGATGCGTTCGACCTGCGCCATGTCGGCTGGCCCAAGACGGCCGCTCGACAGCGGCTTCATCTTGATCACCTCGCCATCGATGGCGACCTTGCCGCCATCCGGCTGCTCCAGAAGATTGATGCAACGCAGGAACGTGCTCTTGCCCGAGCCCGACGAGCCGATCATGGAAATGACCTCACCGGCATGGGCGGTGAGATTGACGCCCTTCAACACCAAAAGCGAGCCGAAGCTCTTGTGA
>NZ_RZQE01000842.1:0-1445 GCF_004022955.1 Mesorhizobium sp. M7A.F.Ca.US.002.01.1.1
GCAACAGCCGCTGCAATTCGGCTCCCCTTTCCAGGAACCGATTCATTTCCGCCAGCAGCGGCTCGGCCGAAGGATCTCCGCGCCGAAGACGCAGTTTCACCAGGGCCACCAAAGCGGGATAGCGGACCAGCGCCGTCGCCTGGTCATTGCTTATGACATCCAGAGCTTCGGCGGCAGCTTCGTTCCAGTATCCCTGACGCAACAACAACTGTGCCCGAACCCCACGCATATAGTCACGCCAAGTCGCCAGATCGTTGTCGACGCAATAGTCGATGCCGCGATCGAGGAAGGATTGAGCCTGGCTGTAGCCCAATTGGTTGATCTCGCCACAGGCGCAATTGGTGAAGGCACGCGCGGCGTGCTCCTGAAAATTCTGCTCCAGCGCGATTTCGAGGCTGCGGGCGAGATGCAGCCGGCTGCTGGCCAGATCCAGCCACTGCTCGGCGGCGCCGACATTGTTGAGCGCGTGACAAACGACATCCTGCCGGTCCAGCTGCTCGGCAAGCTCGATCGCCCTGCCGCCCAGCGACAGGGTCTCGTCGAGCCTTTCGGCCAGCATCGCCAGCTGCGAAAGGTTCGAATAGGCCATGGCAAGTTCGGCACTGGCGGGAACTGCCTCCAGCAACGCGACCGCCTGGGCGCCGAACAGGTCGGCTGCCGGGCGGTCGCCCAACAGATAGGCGAAGCGCGATAGCCACCTGAGGCTGTCGCCTTCCTTCAGCGTGTTGCCAAGCGCCTTTTGCAACGCGCGGGCTTGTTCCTGCGCCTTGATGGCCTCGTCAATGCGGGCGATCAAGTGACACTCGAAGGCATACTGCTCGTAAAGTCCGGCGCGTTCTTCCACGGGCAAGGTGTCGGCCTGCCGCAAGGCGACCTCATAGTAGCCGGCGGCGTCGCGATGGGCGCCGACACGCGAAGCCTCGCGCGCGGCGATCGGCGCGAATTCGCGCACCGCCTCGAAATTGTGCGCTTCCACGGCGTGATGGACCAGGCGTGCGGTGGCGACGCCGCCGTTTTCAAGCAGCGCCGACAGCGCGCGCTGGTTGAACAGTCTCCTGTAACTTGTCGTCAGCATCATCTCGATGGCGCGGCGTGCGATTTCATGGCGGAAGGCATAGCCATCGCCCAGATCGTCGAGCAGCCCATTCGACACACATTCCGCCAGCTGTCCGGCGCTGGCGACGCCGCACAGGCCCTGCAGAGCCCAAGCATCGGCCCGCCTGGGAAACACCGATACCGCGTCCAGCATCGAGCGGGCACCGGCGGACAACCGTTCGGCCCGCGCCACAACGGCGTCCCGCACGCTGGCCGGTGGCGTCATCTCATTGTCGGCGCACAGGAGCTCGGTGACGAAGAAGGCATTGCCGGCGGTGACCCGGTAGATGGCGTCGCCATCGCGGCCGGCAGCGCTGGCGAGCGACAGGACGGCCGCCTCGCTCAACAGC
>NZ_RZQE01000843.1:0-1443 GCF_004022955.1 Mesorhizobium sp. M7A.F.Ca.US.002.01.1.1
CTGCATGCCGATCATTCCGACATCACCGCCAGGATCGGCGGCCACGAAGTGACGGCGCGGATCGGCGCGCCCGGCCGCCATATGGTGCAGAACGTGCTGGCGGTGCTGGGTGCGGCGCATCTGGTCGGCGCCGATCTCGACAAGGTTGCTTCAGCACTGGCCGATCTCTCCGCCGAGCGCGGGCGCGGCAAGCGCCATGTGCTGCGCCATCCCGGTGGCTCGACTTCGAGCCACCCCGGTGGACTGATCACGCTGATCGACGAAAGCTACAACGCCAATCCGGCATCGATGGCTGCTGCGATGGCGTTGCTCAACGCGACGCCGGTGACGGGCGAGGGCCGCCGCATCGCCGTGCTCGGCGACATGCTCGAACTCGGCGACCATTCGACCAAGCTGCATGCGGCCCTTGCCGATCTCATCGTCGGCACGGGCACGCAGACCGTTTTTCTTGGCGGCCCGGAAATGCGGGCGCTGGCCGAAGCGCTGCCGGCTGACATCAAGACGGAATACCGCGCCGGTGTCGAGGAGCTGAAGCCGGTGCTGCTTGCCGCGCTCAAGCCGGGTGACGTGGTGATGATCAAATCGTCGAAGGGCATCGGTTTTGCAAAACTGGTCGATGCGCTGCTGGGCAAATTCCCGGCTGAATCGACAACCAGAAAACAGACCTAGGTCGGGGGACGAAAGCGCATGTTCACACTGCTCGTCGATTTTGCGGACAAGGTCTCGGTCTTCAATGTCTTCCGCTACATCACCTTCCGCACCGGTGGCGCGCTGATCACGTCGGCGCTGATCGTCTTCATCTTTGGACCGACCATCATCAATTCGCTGCGGCTGCGGCAAGGCAAGGGCCAGCCGATCCGCGCCGACGGGCCGCAGACACATTTCAAGAAGGCCGGCACGCCGACCATGGGCGGGCTGATGATCCTGTCGGGCATCATCGGCTCGTCGCTTTTGTGGGCGAACCTGTCGAGCATCTATGTCTGGGTGGTGCTGCTGGTGACGCTGGGCTTCGGCTCGATCGGCTTTTACGACGACTATCTGAAGGTCACCAAGCAGTCGCATCTCGGCTTTTCCGGCAAGGCACGGCTGGCGCTGGAATTCGTCATCGCCGGCATCGCCGCCTGGGTGATCATGCACAATGGCCAGGCGCCGTTCTCGTCGTCGCTGACTTTTCCCTTCGCCAAGGAATTCATCGTCAATCTCGGCTGGTTTTTCATTCCGTTCTCCTGCTTCGTCATCGTCGGCGCCGGCAATGCGGTGAACCTGACCGACGGCCTTGACGGCCTGGCGATCGTGCCGATCATGATCGCGGCTGCCTCCTTCGGCGTCATCGCCTATCTCTCCGGCAACGCCGTGTTCGCCGAATATCTGCAGATCCATTTCGTGCCCGGCACCGGTGAACTGGCGGTCGTGCTCGGCGCGGTCATCGGCGCTGGCCTCGGC
>NZ_RZQE01000844.1:0-1441 GCF_004022955.1 Mesorhizobium sp. M7A.F.Ca.US.002.01.1.1
ATGCCGCCCAGCATGGTGCCGAGAAAGGCCATGACGATGGTCTGCAGGAGCTTCGTCCAGACATCGCCATGCTGCCACTGGGCGTTGTTCCAGATGTTGTCGCCGGCCAGCGCCAGATTTGACGTGCCCGGTTTCAGTTCCGGCCCGGAGACGATCAGCGAAGCGACTTCGCTTGCCGACTTGCCGAAGAAAGGCGAACGCGTGTCGAAGACGAAGTTTGCCCAGCCTAGAAACCGCTTGCGTATCCTGACGCGGTCAACGGCGACGCGGGCCTCGCCGGCAAAGCCCATGTCGGCGACGACCTCATCCTCATGCGCGGTGATCCAGCCGGGAACCGGTCCCGAGATCAGCGGCTTGCCGGTGCCGAGTGCGACCGCAACGGTCTCACCGTTGGCAATTATCGTCGCTTGCGTCTTGGTGAAGGTAATCGACTTGGCGGTGCCGTCGATCAGGATCGTCACCGAACCATCGGCATTGGTCTTGACCCAGTCCGGATCCGGGTTCGGGCCGAGCACCGAGAAGCGTGGATATTTGGCAGTGATCTGCGGTTCATCGAGGCGGAAGATCGGCTGTACGTCGTAGCTGATCCATTGGGTCAGGAACAGCGGCAGGCGCTCCCAGTGCGATTCTCGCATGACCTGCGGCAGGTTGAAGAACCACAAGGCGTACAGCAGGTAGAGAAAGATGCCGCCAAGCAGCATCAGCGGCCCGAAGCGCTTGTGGAACGGCCGCTGGAACACCTGCGGGAAGCGCTCTTCGATCGACTGGATCTGATCGGCGGTCATGGTGGCCATGGTCAAGCGCTCATCACGAAAGCCTGCTCGCCGACCAGCTTGCGGCGCAGCCAGGCGGAGAACTGGTCGACGATGAAGATCGTCGTGAACAGGAGCAGCACGAGGGCTATCGTCTTGGCGCCGAAGCCGCGCGAGATCGACAGCTTCAACTCCTCGCCGATACCGCCGCCGCCGACAGCGCCCATGATGGTGGAAATGCGGACATTTATCTCAACACGCAGCAGCGTGTAGGACATGAAGTTGGGCAGCACCTGCGGCAGGCCGGCGAAGCGCACCCGCTCGAACCAGTTGGCGCCGACGGCCCTCAGGCCTTCCTCGGCGCGCATGTCGATGTTCTCGTTGATCTCGTAGAACAGCTTGCCCAGCGCGCCGATCGAATGCAGGCCGATGGCGATGATGGCGGCGATCGGGCCGATCGAGACGATGGCGGCGAACAGGCCGGCGATGACGATCTCGGGAAAGGCGCGCAGCAGTTCCATGAGGCGCTTGACGATCAGCCGCAGCACCGGATGCGGCGTCAAATTGCGCGCCGCGATGAAGGAGAACGGCACGGCGAAGACGAAGCCGATGAAGGTCGAGACCAGGGCCACGTTGAGCGTGGTCAGCATCAGCTCGAAATATTCGGGGATGTAGAAGCTGCCCCAGAC
>NZ_RZQE01000845.1:0-1439 GCF_004022955.1 Mesorhizobium sp. M7A.F.Ca.US.002.01.1.1
CTTGAAAGCTGCCATCAAGGCCCTGCACACTGGCGGCCGTCTCGTGGCAAACGCGGTAACGCTGGAGATGGAAGCCCTGCTTCTTGCCCAGCATACGAAGCTCGGCGGCGATCTCACGCGGATAAACATCTCGCGGGCCTCGCCGGTCGGCTCGATGCAGGCCTGGCGGCCGGCCATGCCAGTGACGCAATGGAGCTGGATGAAGCCATGATGGTCGCAGGCATAGGCTGCCGAAAGGGCGTGGGCGTCGAAGAGGTGCTTGCGGCGATCGAAACGGCGCTGGAGGCGCATGGGTTGGCGATGACGGCGCTGTCGGCACTGGCGACTGCCGCGTTCAAGAAGGATGAAGAAGCGATCGCCGCCGCTGGCCGCACGCTGAGTCTTCCCGTCATCGTCGTCGACGACTCAGCACTTCAAGCTGCCTCGTCGGATACGCTCAGCCATTCCGATCTCTCGCAGGATGTTGCCGGCACACCATCGGTCTCCGAGGCGTCCGCCCTCGCCGTTGCCGGCACAGGCGCAAAACTGCTTGGCCCCCGCACAGTGCTCGGCCCGGTCACCTGCGCCATCGCCATCAGCGGAGATGCGCCATGACCGTTCATTTCATCGGCGCCGGTCCAGGTGCGGCCGACCTCATCACGCTGCGCGGCGCAAGGCTTTTGGCAAACTGCCCGGTTTGCCTGCATGCCGGCTCGATCGTCGCGCCCGAATTGCTGCAGCACTGCGCGCCGGGGACAAAGCTGGTCGACACCGCGCCGATGTCGCTCGACGAGATCGAGGCCGCCTATCTCGAGGCGCACAAATCAGGCCAGGATGTCGCCCGGCTGCATTCCGGTGACCTGTCGGTATGGAGCGCGGTCGCCGAGCAGATCCGCCGGCTGGAAAAGCACGGCATCCCTTATACGCTGACGCCGGGCGTCCCCTCCTTCGCCGCTGCCGCCGCAGCATTGCGCCGCGAGCTGACCATTCCCGAAGTGGCGCAAAGCCTTGTGCTGACCCGCATTTCCGGGCGCGCCTCCAAAATGCCACCCGGCGAGACGCTGGCCGGCTTCGGCCGCACCGGCGCCACGCTCGCTATTCATCTGGCCATCCACGCCATCGATCGCGTCGTCGCCGAACTGACGCCGCACTATGGCGGCGATTGCCCGGTGGCGGTCGTCTTCCGCGCTTCCTGGCCGGACGAGCGCGTGCTGACCGGCACGCTGGCGACCATCGAGGCACAGCTCGCCGCCGATCCGATGGAGCGCACGGCGATCATCTTCGTCGGCCGCTCGCTGGCGGCGCGAGGTTTTGGCGAGAGTTCATTATACGACGCCCATTATCAGCGGCGTTTTCGCGGACGGGACGGATTGTGAGCGGCAGCACCAAAAACACCGGCGAAAACGCCACGCTCGAAAAAGCCTTGTCCCGGCTGAACTTCAAGCCGCGCCAACTGGAGC
>NZ_RZQE01000846.1:0-1431 GCF_004022955.1 Mesorhizobium sp. M7A.F.Ca.US.002.01.1.1
ATCCGAAAGGCCACAAGCTGACGGCGGTGAAGTTCGGCGATTCCACCAAGATGCGCGTCGGCGACTGGGTGATGGCGATCGGCAATCCGTTCGGCCTCGGCGGCACGGTGACGGTCGGCATCGTCTCGGCCCGCAACCGCGACATCAATTCCGGCCCCTATGACGACTTCATCCAGACCGATGCCGCGATCAACCGCGGCAATTCCGGCGGACCGCTGTTCAACAGCGCGGGCGAAGTCATCGGCATCAACACGGCGATCATCTCGCCATCCGGCGGCTCGATCGGCATCGGCTTCTCCATCCCGTCGCAGCTCGCGTCCGGTGTCGTCGACCAGTTGCGCCAGTTCGGCGAGACGCGGCGCGGCTGGCTCGGCGTGCGCATCCAGCCGGTGACCGACGACATCGCCGAAAGCCTCGGCATGGCGACCGCAAAGGGTGCGCTGGTTGCCGGCGTGATCAAGGGCGGCCCGGTCGACAATGGCACGATCCAGGCCGGCGACGTCATCATCAAGTTCGACGGCAAGGATATCCATGAGATGCGCGACCTGCCACGTGTCGTCGCCGAAAGCCCTGTCGGCAAGGCGGTCGACGTGCTGATCGTGCGCAAGGGCGTTGAACAGACGGTGAAAGTGACCCTCGGCCGGCTCGAGGATGGCGAGAAGGCCGCCAACGCCGAGGAGGGCAACACCGACCAGGACAAGGGCGACAAGGCTCCGGCCGTTTCCACTGCCTCGGTGCTCGGCATGACGGTCGGCGAACTGAACGACGAGACACGCAAGAAGTTCAGCATTGCGGCCGATGTTTCGGGCGTCGTCATCACCGACGTCACCAAGGACTCGGCCGCCGCCGAACGCGGCATCCAGCCCGGCGAGGTGATCACCGAGATCGCACAGGAATCGGTTGCTACCCCCAAGGACGTCATGGACCGCATCGGCGCCTTGAAGGAACAGGGGCGCAAGAATGCGTTGCTGATGCTGGCCTCGAAGACCGGCGAGCTCAGGTTCGTGACGATCAGGATGGACTGAGGTCCGGAAGATCGACAACACGACAACACTGAAAAAAGGGCGGCTAGCGAGCTGCCCTTTTTCTTGCCTGCCAGTCCTGGCGCGACAGTCTGTAGAGGACATGCCGTTTGAGATGCGGATGGCTGTCGGGAATGCTGGGGTGGTCGAAATCGCCGGACGGATCCGCGCTCATGCCGAGGCGTTGCATGACGGCGGTGGAGCGGCGGTTGGCCGCGACGGCGAATGACACGATTTCATCGAGGCCAAGCGTCTCGAAGCCGTAGGCCAGCCACGCTTCGGCTGCCTCGGTGACATAGCCTTTGCCCCAGAACTCAGGTGCCAGCCGCCAGCCGATCTCGATGGTGCCGGCTGGCAGGGATGGCACATGATCGGTGTCGAGGAGACCGATGAAGCCGATGCATTCACC
>NZ_RZQE01000847.1:0-1428 GCF_004022955.1 Mesorhizobium sp. M7A.F.Ca.US.002.01.1.1
AACACGGCCCGAAAGGGAGGCGAAATCAGCTCGAGGGCCGCAGCGCGGGCAGCGTCGAAAATCACCTTGTCACACCCCCGGTTAGCGGACGCCGCCTAAAAGGCGGATGCTTCCGAGATAGGCAGCGCAGGCCATGAGCACAAGCGGGCTGGCGTCTACCGCGCAAATGCCGGCTTTCGAACCGGGATGGTCATGGCAGCGACCCCGGCCACGACAAAACCCATGCCCAGCCATGCCGTCGAACCAAGACTTTCGCCGAGGAAGAGAGCGCCGATGCCGACGCCGATCGGCACGCGCAGATAGGCCTGCGAGGTGGTGCCGACCGAACCCAGCGTGTGGATGAGGCGGAAATAGATGACGAAGGCCAGCGCGGTGGAAAAGACCGACAGGCCGAGCAGGGCCAGGATCGACGCGGTCGATGGCGCCAGCGTCCACGGCTGGTCGAACACCAGACTGAGCGGCACGAGGATGACGGCGCCGCACAACATGGAACCGGCGGCCGGTAGCATTGGGTCGAGGCCCTTGAAACCGCGGCCGAAAATGGCGGCCCCGGCATAGCAGACCGTCGCGGCGACGATTGCCAATTGCGCCCACAATTCATGACCGAGGCCACTCAGCGCCTGCGTGCCGATAATGAGGCAGATGCCGGCAATGCCGGCGCCCACACCGATCAGTTTGCGCAAGGTGACCGGCTCGTGGCGGGTGATGAGCGCGGTCAAGAGGAAGGTGAAGATCGGCGAGGTCGCGTTGAGGATGGTGGCGAGGCCGGCATCGACCGAGCGTTCGGCCGCGGCGATCAGGGTGAACGGAATAACGCTGTTGAGGCAGGCCTGGAAGGCGAAGCGGCGCCAGCTTGCAGCATCGCCCGGCAAGGCGAGCCCGCGCCAGCGGATGATGGCCAACAGGATGCCGCCAGCGATCAGGGTGCGGGCGGCAATGAAGGTGACCGGCGGGATGGTTTCGACGCCGATCTTGATGAAGGTGTAGGAGGCGCCCCAGAGCACTGCCAGCACGACGAGCAGTACCAGGTCGGTGGTCAGATCGTTTTTTGCAGGCTCGTTCTTCGTCGACATGCTTTTTGTAGACATTGGGGGCTGGCTCGCCTTCGAAGCGGGATCGTCTGATCCAGGCTTATAGGCGGTGCGGCGATGAAATGCTTCGGCCACGGTCGAATTGTCATAGCGCCTCGCGGCTGATGCGCCTTTGCCTGTTCCGCCAAAGTTGCGTGTCACGCCCTAGGCAAACCGGTTTCAAATCGCTAGACCCGCGCCGGGCCGGCGTGGCAAGAAGCCGGCTCGGGTTTTTGGCGGAGATTTTGATGCCGGATTATGACGTGCTTTGCATCGGCAATGCCATTGTCGACATCATCGCCCAGTGCGACGAGGAATTCCTCGAGACCAACGGCATCATCAAGGGCGCGATGAACCT
>NZ_RZQE01000848.1:0-1423 GCF_004022955.1 Mesorhizobium sp. M7A.F.Ca.US.002.01.1.1
GACAGCTTGTCGAAGCCGGCGACATCGACGGTCACGCTACCTTCGGGCTTTTCGCCTGGGAATGTCATCTCGCCTTCCAAGGCGATCTCCGTATCCTTGTTCTTCACGGTGCTGTGGCCAAGCACGACCTTCGGCGTCTTGGCCATGAAGTCGGCCTTAAGCTGCTCGCCGAATTCGGCAGACAGCGGCGGATTCTTATTGAGATCAAAAGCTTCGATCGCCTTCTTCGCCATGCTGTCGAGATCGATATTGGCGCCGCCAAAGTTCAAATCGACATCGGTGGGCAACAACCCCACGCTCCAGCTCGGGAGAAGCTGGGTCGGCACGGTCAGTCCCGATGCCTTGATGCCGTAGGTGATCGTGCCGTTTTGGGCGACGCCGTCGGAGCCGAACACGGTGCTGAGCTGGGTGGCGCCGAAATTGCCGACCGGGCTTTCCACCGCGAAATCCTTGAAACCATAGGTCCCGTCGATACGCTGCCAAAGCGGTAAGGCGGCGAACAAAAGCGATTTGAGCTGCGCCTGGTTGGCCTTCAGCGTCGCCTCGTCCTCGTTGGCCACAGCAAATGCCAGAAGATCGAGCAATGGCTTGGTCCGCACGCCCTTGCCGCTGGCTTCGACCGATAGTTCCGGCGACCTGACGGTGACCGGGAATTTCAGCCCGCTCTCGGGGTCATCGAAATTGATCGCTTCGACAAACCTCGACACCTTCTGCGAGGTTGTGAAATCGACGCCCCCGGTCGCCGACTTGGTCGCGGCAACGGTCGCGATGCCAGCGCCGGCGCTGGCCTCCATGTGCTGCTTGGCATCCTTCGACGTCATCGTCATGCCGGCCATCGAACTGGTGCCGCTGGTGAAGGCCGCCAGATTTGGATCGTAGACGCCCGAGCCCTTGCCGTCCTTGATCGAAAACTGAGTGCTTTGCAGTCCTTCGGGTCCGTTGAACTCGAAGGAGGCGCTCTGGGAGAAATCCATCGAGACATCCCAGGATCCGTCGCTGCGCGGCTTGACCATCAGGGCATAGGGCGCAAAGTCGAACTTCAGCAGTTTCTGGTCCGGAAATGATGCGGCAAGTGCCTTGAAATCGAACAGGATCTTGTAGGCACCACCTTCCAGCGAAACCTTCAAAATGCCTTTGTCGATGGCCTGCTTGCCGACATAGCGGGACAAGTCGTCGGACAATTGCTTCGCACCCTGACTGTCGACGGTCTGACTGAGAGCAGGGGCACTCAACGCAAGAAGGAACACGAATGGCAGGGCACGGTTCACGCGAATTCTCCGTTTGACCGAGAAGAAAGGCTTTGTCCGTCTGGTATGAAATTACCGCTGCAACCGCAAGGTGAGATCGACAACGGCACCCGGGCAGGCAATCTCGATCAAAGCACCAGCCGCATCAGCGGCCGACCGGCCTTGCGTTCCAACAG
>NZ_RZQE01000849.1:0-1419 GCF_004022955.1 Mesorhizobium sp. M7A.F.Ca.US.002.01.1.1
GGTTCATATGACTCACGGTGGACGGGGTTCAGGTCGACGGCATTCTCGGCCTTGCAAGGCCTATCCTCACTTTCATGCCTTGAAGCGCTGCATTCGCTTGGTTTCATCACCGGCGGTGTGGCCGCTGGCGCGATCGGCTGGAGCGGAAATCCGCTCGCCCTTTGGCAGCCCTGGCTTGCCTGGGTCGGGCAGCGCAGCGGGGCGAGGGCACATGTCTGTGCCACTCCTGTGGTCGAGGTCGAGGGCGTGAAGGTTGCGCCGCTGATCTTTTACGAGCAGCCCATCGATCGTCGTCCTTGCCATCCAAGAGGCGGGCCGCGCGAGCCTGGGCATCTCTGTTCGGTCTCTATCCAGCCCAATTGATCGTTGACAGAGGCGCTCTGGGAGCCTAGCGTATCCGACTGGTATAACAGGTATGCCACATGATCGGAGTTCTGATCAAACCGCGGAAGCTTTCGGAGGAGGTTGCAGCGCACCTCGAGCGGATGATCCGCAAGGGAGAGCTGGCCGAAGCCGACCGGCTCCCATCCGAGCGGGAACTCATGCGGCAGTTCGGGGTCGGGCGCCCTTCAATCCGCGAGGCCCTGCTGCATCTGAGCAAGATGGGGCTTGTCGAGGTGAAATCCGGCGAGCGCGCCCGCGTCACTCGGCCAACCCCCCAATTCGTGATCGACGCCCTCTCGGGGCCGGCGCGCCACATGATTTCGGCCCCTGGCGGGGTTCATGACTTCCAGAGCGCGCGTTTGTTTTTCGAAGTCGGGCTTGCCCGCAACGCCGCCATCAATGCCACGTCAGAGGATATTGAGGGCCTCAAGGAGGCGCTCGAAATCAACCGGCAGTCGATCGGGGACCTGACGCGCTTCGAGCGCACCGATGTGGACTTCCACTACGTGCTGGCGGTGATCACCCGCAATCGTATCTTCACAGCCATTCACGCGGCGTTGGCCGAATGGCTGCTGGAACAGCGGCGCACAACTTTGGCCAAAGGTGAAGACCGAAAGGCCTACGAGGCTCATCGCGAAATCTTTGATGCCGTCGCCGCGCGCGATCCAGACGCCTCCGAAGCGGCTATGCGCAGGCATCTGGAATATGTCTCCAGACGCTATCTTGAAATTGCGGGTGGCAAGGGATGAGCGGCTTCGTGGTCTGGGTCGATTTCCGCCTCAAGCCGGGTGCCCGGGGCAGATTCCGAGAGCTCGTGGACGCCAACGCGACCGCGTCGGTTCGCAGCGAAGCCGGCTGCCGCCGCTTTGATGTGACGCAGGCGCGCGGCGAGCCCGACCGGGTCCTGCTCTACGAGATTTACGACAGCGAGGCTGCATTCAAGCTCCACTGCCGGACAGCCCATTTCGAGGAATTCAATTCGCAGAGCGCGCCGCTCGTCGACACCAAGCTGGTGACGATCTGCGACCTTGTTGT
>NZ_RZQE01000084.1:0-17360 GCF_004022955.1 Mesorhizobium sp. M7A.F.Ca.US.002.01.1.1
GCGGCATCGCCTTCTCTCATCGGCAGCGCCAGAGGTCTGACCCTTGCCGCATCCGACCTCTTCGGTTAGGACACCCGCGTTGCGAAAATCGCAACATTGCCGACCTGCAAGCATCATAAAACGCCGAGCAAACACCCCATGGCCGATAAATCGGAAAAGACGAAAGCGCGACTGCCGCGCGGCTTTGCCGACCGCAGCGCCGAGGACATCCGCGCCGTCGAGAAGATGATGGCGACGATCCGCTCGGTCTATGAGCTTTACGGTTTCGAACCGGCCGACCAGCCGCTGATCGAATACACCGATGCGCTGGGAAAATTCCTCCCCGACCAGGACCGGCCGAACGAAGGCGTGTTCTCCTTCCAGGATGACGACGACCAGTGGCTGTCGCTGCGCTACGACCTGACCGCGCCGACGGCGCGTTATGTCGCCGAGAATTACGAGCGGCTGCCAAAACCTTACCGCAGCTATCGCTCAGGCTGGGTGTTCCGCAACGAGAAGCCCGGCCCCGGCCGCTTCCGCCAGTTCATGCAGTTCGATGCCGACACGATCGGCACGCCGGGTGTGGCCGCCGACGCCGAAATGGCCATGATGATGGCCGACGTCATGGAAGCGCTGGGCATCAAGCGCGGCGACTACGTCATCCGCGTCAACAACCGCAAGGTGCTGGATGGCGTGCTGGAGGCGATCGGCCTTGGCGGCGAGGAGAATGCCGGCCGCCGGCTGACGGTGTTGCGTGCGATCGACAAGCTCGACAAGCTCGGGCCGGAAGGCGTGAAGCTTTTGCTTGGCCCGGGCCGCTGGGACGGCGGCAAGGAGGGCGAAGGCGACTTCGCCAAGGGCGCCGGGTTGAACAATGGGCAAGCCGAGGCGGTTCTTCTCGCGACTGCGAGGACTATACAGGCCGGCCAGGATTCCATGGTCAGTTCGAACGCGATCTACCAGGAAGGCGTCGGCGAACTCGCCACGATTGAAGCGCTGGTCAGGGCGGCCGGATATGGCGAAGACCGGATTGCCATGGACCGCTCGGTCGTGCGCGGCCTCGAATACTACACCGGCCCTGTCTTCGAGGCCGAGCTTCTGGCCGAAATCCCCAACGAAGACGGCCAGATCGTGCGCTTCGGTTCGGTCGGTGGCGGCGGGCGCTACGATGGCCTCGTCTCGCGCTTTCGCGGCGAGCCGGTGCCGGCGACCGGTTTTTCCATCGGCGTCTCCAGGCTGATGACCGCGCTGAAGAACCTCGGCAAGCTCGATGCCTCGGACGTGATTGCGCCGGTCGTCGTGCTGGTGATGGACAAGGACACCGACAGCCTCGGCCGCTACCAGAAGATGGTGGCGGAGCTGCGCGCCGCCGGCATTCGGTCCGAAATGTATCTCGGCGGCGCCGGCATGAAGGCGCAGCTCAAATATGCCGACCGCCGCGGCTGTCCGGTCGCCATCATCCAGGGCGGCGACGAGCGCGCCAAGGGCGAGCTGCAGATCAAGGATTTGATCGAAGGCGCGCGCATGTCGGCCGAAATATCAGACAACGCCGAATGGCGCGCGGCGCGCCCGGCGCAGGTGACCGTGGCGGAGGGCGAGCTGGTCGCCGAGGTGAGGAAGATTTTGGCGGCGCAGGCCGAGGAGAGGGCACGTGGCAAGTAGAGGTCGCGTTGGCGCCTCTGGTTTGGGACCAGAGGGTCGTGCAGCACTGAGGTCAGCAAGTTGACCTCCCGCACCCCCGCCATCTCCACCGACATCACCAACCTCTTCGCCACGCGCAACACGCACGCCGTCGAGGTCGCCATATTGCAGCCGGCGGACCCCTTCCTCGACATGGCCGGCGAGGATCTGCGCCGCCGGATTTTCCTGACCGAAAGCGAGACCGGCCAGACATTGTGCCTGCGGCCGGAATTCACCATCCCGGTCTGTCTCGACCACATCAGCTCGCAGGCCGGCACGCCGCGCCGTTATTCCTATCTGGGCGAGGTGTTTCGCCAGCGCCGCGAAGGCGGCAACGAGTTCTTCCAGGCCGGCATCGAGGATCTCGGTGACCGCGATACCGCTGGAGCCGATGCCCGCTCGGTGGCCGACGCGCATGCGCTGCTATCGCTGGTGCTGCCCGGCCAGGCATTGGCGATCACGCTTGGCGACCAGACCATTTTCGAGGCGGTGCTGGCCGCCCTTGGCCTGCCGCGCGGCTGGCGCATGCGTCTTGCCCGCGCATTCGGCTCGGCGCCGATGCTTGAGGCGGCACTCGCCGATCTCGCCAACCCGCCGCGCAACAGCCAGCTCTCAGGTCCGGTCGCCGCTCTGGTCCTCGACGGTGATCTGGACGGTCTTTCCGCCCATATCGCCAGCGGCATGGAAGAGGCCGGCCTGTCGGCGTCCGCCGGACGCTCGCCATCCGACATTGCCCGGCGGCTGATCGAGAAAGCCGAATTGCGCAGCGTTCGGCTGTCGAGCGAGGCGTTTTCCGCGCTGAAGGATTTTCTGGCGATCGACGTTCCGCTTGATGGTGCGGCCCAGGCACTGGAGACCTTCGCCACCGGCGCAGGGCTGTCGCTCGATGTCGCGCTGGAAAAGTTCGCTGCCCGCGCCAAGGCGATCGAAGCGCATGGCTTGCCGGCCGATAAAATCCGCTACGACGCCGCGTTCGGCCGCCCGCTCGACTACTACACCGGCCTGGTTTTCGAAATCGCGGCGGACAATGGCGACCGGCCGCTGGTCGGCGGCGGCCGCTATGACCGGCTGCTGACCTTGCTTGGCGCCAAGACGCCGATCCCCGGCGTCGGCTTTTCCGTCTGGCTCGACCGCATCGAGGCGTTGCGGGACACGGCGCCATGATCACGCTGGCGATCCCATCCAAAGGCCGCCTGAAAGAGCAGGCGCTGGACGTGCTGGCCAAAGCCGGGTTAGCCGTCAGCCTGCCCGGCGACGAGCGCAAATACCACGCCCGCGTCGAGGGCCTGGACGATGTCGAAGTGGTGTTCCTGTCGGCTTCCGAAATATCAGGCGAGATCGGCCAGGGTGCCGTCGATCTCGGCATCACCGGCGAGGACCTGGTGCATGAAAACCTTGCCGACTGGGAGAGCCGCGCCGAAATCGTCGCCCGTCTCGGTTTTGGCCATGCCGATGTCGTGGTGGCCGTGCCGGACATCTGGCTCGACGTCGACACCATGGCCGACCTCGACGACGTCGCTGCCGATTTTCGCCAGCGCCATGGCCGGCGGCTGCGCATCGCCACCAAATACTGGCGGCTGACCCAGCAATTCTTCTCGCAGAAGCACGGCATCCAGGTCTACCGCATCGTCGAGAGCCTGGGGGCCACCGAAGGTGCGCCGGCGGCGGGTCTGGCCGATGTCATCGTCGACATCACAACCACCGGCTCGACGCTGCGCGCCAATCATCTCAAGGTGCTGGGCGATGGCCTCGTCCTGCGCTCGCAGGCCTGCCTGGTGGCGTCGAAGAAGACACGCGCGGCGGCCGATGAAGCGGTCCTGCGCGACATCGCGGCGAAGATGGCGGCTGCGGTCGGATAGCGGCGGGCCTTCGCCCGCTGCCCCTCAGGGCTTCGAACCCTGCTTGAAAACCCTGACGGCGGCCGTCCCGCGGTGTCGGTAGCCTTGCGCCGGGGTTTTCCTGTATAGGAATTATTTCCTTGACTGGTGAGGGCAGCTACGCTACATTTTTGCCCATGGTGCTGATTTGCGCCAGTGACCGCCGCCCAGGCGGGTTTTTGCGTTTGATGTTCATCAACCAACGGAGGCCCCGAAGCGTCGTGGGCCGGATCGTTGCCCTGCCACGACTATCGGCGGGATTTTCACCACCCCCTCAGGCTGATAGGCTCGGCCAATCCCGGGAGGAGAGAGCGATGCCGGTCAATCTCGACGAGCTGAAGAATGCCAGCAATCTGCGCGGACGCGGAGCGCGAGCGGGCGGTGTCTTCGTCGCACCCGTCGATGGTAGGGCGCATGTCTCTGGCGAACGCAGCGTGCCGCTGCTCGACAAGACCATCCCCGCGCTGTTTTCCGACACGGTCAGCAAATACGGCACGCTCGACGCCGCCGTCTTCGTCGACCAGGACAAGCGCTTCACCTGGAGTGAACTTTCGGACACGGTGGATGCGCTGGCCGCCGGCTTCCTGGCACTGGGCCTGGCAAAAGGCGATCGCGTCGGCATCTGGTCGCCCAACCGCTGGGAATGGCTGGTGACGCAGTTCGCCACCGCCCGCATCGGCCTGATCCTGGTCAACATCAACCCGGCCTACCGGTTGACCGAGCTCGACTATGCGCTGAACAAGGTCGGCTGCAAGGCGCTGGTCACCGCTGCCAGGTTCAAGACGTCAGATTATCTCGGCATGATCGAGACGCTGGCACCCGAGATCGCCAAGGCCACGCCGGGCAAGCTCAAGGCACAAAAACTGCCGGCGTTGAAGATCGTCATCCGCATGGGTGACGAGAACTCGCCCGGCATGTTCAATTTCGGTGATGTGCTGGCCATGGCCGGGCGTGACGAGCATGACAGCCTCGACCGCATCTCTGAGAAGCTGAAGCCGGGCGAAGCCATCAACATCCAGTTCACCTCAGGCACCACGGGAGCCCCCAAGGGCGCGACGCTGACCCACGGCAACATCGTTAACAACGGCAACTTCGTCACTTCGGCGATCAAGCTGACCGCCGACGACCGGCTCTGCATACCAGTGCCGCTCTACCACTGCTTCGGCATGTCGATGGGCACGATGGGTTGCGTCTCGAAAGGCGCCACCATGGTTTTCCCGGGAGAAGGGTTCGACGCCGGCGCCACGCTGAAGGCGATGGCTCAGGAACGCTGCACCGGGCTCTATGGCGTACCGACCATGTTCGTTGCTCTGCTGGATCATCCGGATTTTTCCGCCTTCGATCTCTCCAGCCTGCGCACCGGCATCATGGCCGGTTCGCCATGCCCGATCGAGGTGATGAAAAAGGTGGTGTCGCTGATGCATATGGAACAGGTGACCATCGCCTACGGCATGACCGAGACCAGCCCGGTGTCGTTCCAGAGCGGCGTCGACGACCCCTTGGAAAAGCGCGTCTCGACCGTCGGGCGGATCCACCCCCATGTCGAGGTCAAGGCGGTCGATGCCGATGGCGCTACAGTTGCGGTCGGCGTACCGGGCGAGCTTTGCACGCGCGGCTATTCGGTGATGAAGGGTTACTGGGACGACGACGACAAGACCCGCGAGGCGATCGACGCCGACGGCTGGATGCACACCGGCGACCTCGCCACCATCGACGCCGAGGGCTATTGCAACATCGTCGGCCGGGTCAAGGACATGGTCATCCGCGGCGGCGAGAACGTCTATCCCAGGGAGGTCGAGGAATTCCTCTACCGCCATCCAAAGGTCAAGGAGGTGCAGGTGTTCGGCATTCCCGACGCCAAATATGGCGAGGAGCTGTGCGCCTGGATCGTGCTCAAGCCCGGCCAGATCGCCACCGAGCAGGAGGTCAGAAACTTCTGCGCCGGCCAGATCGCCCATTACAAGATCCCCCGCCACATCCGCTTCCGCACCGAATTGCCGATGACGGTGACCGGCAAGCCGCAGAAGTTCCTGATGCGCGAGGCGATGGTGGAGGAGCTGGGCTTGGTGGCGCAGAAGACGGCGTGAACGGGTGAACGCTTCGATCTGTCGGTGCGCGAATGCAGCCACGGTTCGCAGCAGCGCGCAGGGGCTTGCATGAGCGGTTTCGGACGTTCGGTGACTTCATATGCGATGCCGCTGGCCGCCTTGGTCATGGCTGTCGCCGTCAGGGCAGGCGGGCTGTCGGCGGACGAAGGTTCGCTGGGCGTCAGGATACTCGTCGGAGCGCTTTCGAGTGCGATCATGTTCACCACCATTTTCGTGGTGCTCGACCACGCCGAGGCTGTGGCTCGGCGTGTAGGAGAGCCCTACGGCACATTGGTGCTGACTTTTGCCGTGACGGCAATCGAGGTGTCGATCATCGTTTCCATGATGCTGCATGGAGAGAACAACCCTACGCTTGCACGTGAGTCCGTCTTTTCAACGGTGATGATTGCATCCACCGGCGTCGTCGGCACGTGTCTTGCGCTTGGCGGCTGGCGCCATCGCAAGCAGGCAATTGTTCGACAAGGGACCAGCGCATATTTGGCGGTTCTGATCGCGCTGACCATCATGACGCTTATTCTGCCAACCTACACACAAGCTACGGGGCCGGGCACATTTTCGGCAGCTCAACTTGGCTTTGTGAGCGTGCTTTCGGTGCTGCTTTATGCAAGTTTTGTGTTCGCGCAGACCGTCCGCCACCGGGAAGACTTTGTCGAAGGGCAGGCCCACGGCGTTTCGCTGCGGACTGCCCCTCACGAAAGCGTCTTTGCCGGCGCATTGCTGCTTTTGATCGGCCTGATCGGCATTGTCATGCTCGCCGAGCAGGTCGCGGCAAGCGTCGAAGATACGCTCGTTGCCTACCAAGTGACCCAGGCTGACAGCATTGTGGGGGCAATGATCGCCGGGCTGGTGTTGATGCCGGAGGCCATTTCGGCGGTTCGCGCTTCACTCAACAATGAGCTGCAACGCGGTTTGAATGTCGCGATGGGTTCCGCTTGCGCCACAATCGGTTTGACAATACCGGCGGTCGCAGCCGCCAGCCTGCTGACGGGCAGAGGGTTAACCCTGGGGCTTCCAGCGACTGACACAGTGCTTTTGATTTTAGCGCTCTTCATATGCAATGTGAGCTTTAGTACTGAAAGAACAACATTCTTGACGGGCGCTGTCCATATCGTGGTATTTCTTACATATATATTTCTTATATTTGTGCCATGAAAGATTTGGCTCGGGCAGGCGCTTGGGTGAGGCGATGAGACCGCCCGTCAACGGACTGCTTGGGTTCATCAGTCTGGAAGCCGACAGCGAGCTGCAGACGACCGACCTTTGCTTGAGATGACGTTTCCGCTTCCGCGCCGAATTGCCGGTGACGGTGACCGCCGGAGAAGTTTGACGAGGCGATGGTGGAGGAACTGGGGCCGGTGGCGGAAGGAACGGCTTGCGGGCTGGCTGCCTTGTGCCAACTGCTGACGCGCGGCGCGCCTCAAATGGGGCCGCAAGCAGACTGTCAGGTTTAGCGAATTGGCGTCTGGTGAACTGATTTTTGGGAGAACCAACAACCTGGTTAGCCGCCGGTAGGAATTCCAAACCACCAATCTAATGGCATCTCATTGAAACCTGCCGTCTATTAGAAGACTGTATCACTACCAGTTTTTCATCGCCTCTTGAGATTTACGCGTATCTCATCACCCAGGAACCAACCACCTCCCTCGCTCCACGAAGAGATGATTCCGCGAGTCTCAAGCCATTGGACCAATGCACGATTTTCATCTGATCTTGGCAATCTTGGAGTGTGATATCCTGTCGTGATCTCAGAGAACGGATCTGGAAGCGCCGCAAGCACCTCGCGCGCTTCGTCGACCGCGATAGTCGAGTGAAACTTGTTGAACAGGGAAATCTGCGTCTCAACGGGCCTTGAATTCAGGATCAGTGACCGCGCTTTAGCCGCATCAATGCCGGATATACGAACGTTGGTGCGGTCAAGAATCGGGCCTATGAGCGCCGCTCGTTTGGGCAGTTCCGTTAGCGTATTCAAATCCATCAGGTCGATTATCGCGCGCTTATCGTCATCTGTTATGTCGGCTTGAAGAAGCCCTTCTCGGAAGACGTCGTCGAGACCGAACATTTCGGGATCGGTGAGATAAGCTTCGATGTTTTCTGCCATGAAAAGGACCGGCAAGTCTGTATTGACATCTAGGCTTTCAAGGGTCTCCTTTGAAAAGGTGATCTTGCGCTCCTCTATGAGAATAGTAAGCTTCGAAGAATCGAGGCTTTTGGGAAAATTCTTAAACGTATTGGGCAACGCTCGGACATATTCCCGGTAACTGTCATCGCTCAGTGCATTCGCGATAACAAGGAATTGGCGTAGCGGCAGTGTCTCGGGACCGTTACGCAGACTGTGCTTCAGAATTACCGCGCGCACATCTTTCCGATCAAGATAGGCCACCAGAGTTTCCGCTGCGAAGCCACTGCCTCCCATGAACGAGATACAATTGTCCCATGTCGGCGCGATACGTCGCAGCTCAAATACCGAGGCGTGCAATTTCTCCGGAACACCCTCCAGCGCTGGCAGGAGAGCCGTCTGTCGACCGAGAAATTCACGAAGATTGTCTTCGTCAAGTTCCTCACGACCTAGGAGATCGGTTATGGCTGCCGCATCTTCTTCAGAATTGTCGTGAAGCTCAAGGAGCACGTCGCTAAGATAGATATCAAGATCGCGTTCGACCCTGGTGATCAAGGCAGGATCTGTGAGCGAACGCAGCGTAGTGTAATTGCGCTCGCGAAACGCCATGAGATTGGTCTCGCCCATGACCTCGCGATAGATGTGTTCCACATTGGCAATCGAGAGTTTAAAAAGGCCACGTCTTACCATGAAGCGCACGATGCCGGTGAACTTTCCTATTGCCGGAAGGTCTCGAACCTCGAAGCCAATGCGCTCGAGGCGTTCGGGTGCCAAGTCAGGTGCAAGTGCCAGAATTTCAGGGAGCTTCGCCGCGACGAAATCAGGGAACTCGTCGCCATCGCGTGCTAGTGTTTCTAGCGCCCTTTCCGGCAGATTGGTTACCAACTGTGTGATATGGGAAAGACTGCGCTTGCTGGCGATTGCCGTCGGAACGAACTGCCTCCATTCGTCAGCCAGGCGGGAAAGCAACTTGGGGACGGCGCGTCCCGTGGCGTAGTAGGCCTCTAAGAAATCTTCGCAGCCTTCGAACTGGGACGCGATGAACTCGAAAAACTTACAAGTCTGATCGCTGTACCGGCTCGCCTCGTTTAGAAGGCAGTCAACCAATTTGACGTTAAGAACATAGCTTTGCCCGAAGTCCGCTTCGCGCATAGCTGCGATGACCTCATTTGGGTTGTCAATCTGAAAGTCGGGGTCGGGGGTAAAGAACGCCCGTATCTGGATCAGAAACTTGTTGTCATTAGGCGACAGCCGGCCAGAATGGAACAGTGACGTATATTGATAGTACGTATCGTCGAGATGGCCTTCTAGAATCAAGAAGCGAGCCAACTCGCCCTTCTCGCCGAAGCCGTCGAAAAGGTCAGTCACAGGGTCGGCGCTTGAACGCACGAGTTCATTGAACTTGGCTGTTCGAAGCGTCGCGATCTTCGCTCTAAGCTCGCGAATCCGTTGCAAGCTCTCGCTCTTGTTGGCCTCAGATTTGCTTCAATTTCCGCCTTCCGCTGAAAGTAGGTTTTCTCGCTATCCACTTCGTTCTGCAAGGCCGAGATATCAATCCGCTGTCCCCTATTATAGACATCGCGGAAGGTAATCTGAGGAAGTGCGATTAACTGTTCAAACGCGTCGTGCCCAACGAGCGAGTGAAGTGCGATCCAAGACTGCCCGTCAAGGCTGATGCTATTGACGTTCGCAGGAAGCATCTGAACGAGCGTCATTGCGTAGATTTGGCGCAATTCTTTCAGGTCAGAGGGTGTCTGCCTTACGGCAATGTCAATCTTTCGTTCGATTTCCGCTATCTCTGCCTTACAGGCCACCTCCTCGTGCGCAACGAGTTCATCGTGGCGGCCCAGAATGTCAGCGAGATTGCCTTCGCCTCGGTGCAGTTGTTCGAAATCCCTGGGGTAGACGTTCTTATAAATCAGGACCGCAAGAAGCTTGTTGGCGTTGAGAGTATTTTCGTCGTCGGTCTCCAAATTGGCGACGTAGATGGCGTATTCATTGAATATATTCTGAATAAGTCTCAAGTCGTCTAGATACCGTGAGACCTCTCGAAGGAACTGTCGATCAAGACGACCGTCGAGTTCAAGCCTCTTTCCCTGCTCCAGGACCATATCAATCGAGTTCGAAGCGTTTATGATGGGAATAACAGGAATGACGAATTCGAAGAATTTGGTCCGGTCTGTATTAACAAATACGTCGTCGCGCAGAGCGTAAAGAAATCTAATAGTTCGCCTGACTCCCGCGTTCGCATTCACCAAGCCGTTGATTTCACGCAACGTCACGAATATTTCTGCATCTTCGAATCGGTCCAGATCCTCAATGATTACGAGATCATATTCCGTTGCCTGAAAGAAGTAGATAATTTCATCCAAATGACGGTTAAGTATTGAATCGAGATTGTCTGATGCGGGCCTTATTTCTATGTCTTTTAGAGAGATGCTTTTGAGTGACAGCCCAAAGCTGGCGACATAAAATTTGTGCAGCGCAACCCACAAAAAAAGCAACGAGAACCCGAATATTGTGAAATTAGGCCAATTGCTGAATTCGAGTGGATCGAAAAAGGTGCCGCTGACTATCGCTTCCCGCTTTGTGAATACGTACCAAATCGAAAGTAAGCCGAACATAATGTACAGCGATCTGAAGATCGACAGGACGCCAGGGGATTGAATTCGCTTAAAGCGCGACAGTGGAAGTTTGTTGGCATCTGCACCATACAGCATTTGCTGCAGTATGCTTCTTTCAATCTCCTGCCGGCTCACTTTGAGACTTGGGGTGCTAGCTTCTTTGTCGCCTGGTGGCTGGCCTCTTTCACGAACGCCGCGAGAGATATGTGAAGTGAAGGTCTTCGGTATCTTTTCAGGAACGATTGGATGATGCTGCTTTTTCCTGAACCATAAGGCCCCGTCAGCGCTATATTGTTCACCTTCGGGTCTGTCGTCGCGAAGAGCAAAGCTTCGGAATATACACCGGCCTTGTCAGCTTGGTCGGTCGGTGCGAGATTTACAAATTTTGCTTTTGTGACGGCGGGTCGACCAATACCTTCCAAGAGGGCCCCGAAACTAGTGAACCAGCTACCCAGCGAATTTGTTAATGTTGGAATTCGTTTAGCCATAAGTAACCTAAATATCACTGGTCCAAGCGACAAATATCACTGAGGAGCCGGAAAACACCTACTTTTCATCTCCAAGAACTCCGCATTTGGGAATCGATCAGTAAAGTCCCGCCGCCCGCAATCATAGCGGGAAGTAGCCATAGACAATAGCCTCGATGATTGGCAGCTTTCGGGCGCTCACGGTATCAGCCGCAACGACCGAGATTGGGCGCAAAGCTGGCATCTAAGGCCGAGCTATTAAGTCGTCATTGGGGACAAGACTTGACGGCTCGTGCCAGTCGCTCAGGCGCGGGCCATGGCCCGCGCCTTCGCATATTCAGCCTTCCAAAGAGCTCAGTCCTTCTCGAAGATGCGCGCCTTGGCGACGACACCGGCAATGGCGCCGCCGATCAGCGGTGCCACGATGAACAGCCAGAGCTGGCCGATCGCCGCAGTTCCCGAAAACAGCGCCGGACCGATCGAGCGGGCCGGGTTGAGCGACGTGCCGGTCACCGGGATGATGGCGAAGTGCAGCCCTGCCAGCGTCAGGCCGATGACCAGTCCGGCGAACGCCGTCGAGTGCTTTTCGGCCGTGACGCCAAGGATCACGGTGACGAAGGTGAAGGTGCCGATCACTTCCCACAGGAAGGCCGAACTGACACCCCATTTCGTCATATCCCAGCCATTGGCGCCGAAGCCGGTGGTGTGTCCGCCAACCTGGCCGGAGACGATGATCCACAACGCCAGTGAAGCAAGGACGCCGCCGATGACCTGCGCGATCCAGTAGGGGATGACGTCCTTGGCCGGCAGCCGGCCGGCAAGGAAGACGCCGAGCGTCACCGCCGGGTTGAGATGCGCGCCCGAAATGGGGCCGATCGCATAGGCCGCGGCGATGAGGCCGATGCCGAACGCCAGACCGATGCCTTCCTGGCCAAGCGGCAGCGCGCCGCCGAAGCCGCCCGTCACCACAGAAGCCGTACCGATGAACACCAATAGAAATGTGCCTAGAACTTCCGCCAGATAAGTCTTCATTGCCCTCTCCTCGTGTCGATCCGCCGGTTCACCTTTTCGCGCCGCGAATCACAATCGGAAGAGTATTCGCAACCAGAAAAGTTGGAAAGCAGAGCGGTTGTGCCGGCCGACCTGCTTGTGCGCGCCGGTTGCGCGCTCTAGAGCAGGGCCGGAATAATTTTCTGCGTGACGGAACAAGACAATGCGACTGGGCGGAAGGCTGGCTGCGGCCATCGAAGTGCTGGAAGACATCGGCCGGCGCCACCGGCCGGTGGCGGACGCGCTGAAGGATTGGGGCCTGTCGCATCGCTTCGCCGGCGGCGGCGACCGTGCGGCCATCGGCAACATCGTCTATGACGCCTTGCGCCACAAGCGTTCCGCGGGCTGGCTGCTGGGGCAGGACACGCCGCGCGCCATTGGCTTCGGCGCCCTGCTGCTCGAATGGGGGCAGACGGCCCAGTCGCTCAACGAGGCGCTGGATGGTGACAAGTTCGCACCGCCGCTGCTGACCGCCGCCGAGCTTCAGGCCATCGCCGACGGTCGGCTCGCCGATGCGCCGGACGCGGTGCGGGCGGACGTTCCCGACTGGTGCGCGCCGCTTTTCGAGCGAGCCTTCGGCCCGAGTTGGGCCGACGAGGGCGCTGCACTGGCGACGCGCCCGCCGCTCGACCTCAGGGTCAACACCTTGCAGGCCAACCGCGACAAGGTGCTGGCCGAACTGACGGGAACCGGCGCCAAACCCGCGGCAATCGCCCCGCACGGCATCCGCATTCCACCGATCGACGGCGATGGCCGGCACCCGAATGTGCAGGCCGAACCGGCCTTCCAGAAGGGCTGGTTCGAGGTCCAGGACGAAGGCTCGCAGATCGCGGCCGCCCTTGCCGGGGCCGAAGCCGGCATGCAGGTGCTGGATTTCTGCGCCGGCGCCGGTGGCAAGACGCTGGCACTGTCGGCTTCGATGGAAAATCGTGGCCAGATCTTTGCCCATGATGCGGAGAAAGCACGGCTGGCGCCGATCTTCGACCGCATCCGTCGTTCGGAAAACCGCAATGTGCAGGTGGTCACCAAGCCCACGGAACTCGCGCCGCTCGGCAACCACATGGACATCGTGCTGGTCGACGCGCCCTGCACCGGCAGCGGCACGTGGCGGCGCCGCCCCGACGCCAAATGGCGGCTGACGCAGAGGCAGCTCGATACCCGCAAGGGCGAACAGTCGGCGATCCTCGATGCGGCCAAAGCCTATGTCAAACCGGGCGGCCTGCTGGTCTACATCACCTGCTCGGTGTTTGATGAGGAGAATGGCGAGCAGATCGCGGCCTTTCGGGACCGTAACAGCGGCTTTGTTCCCGTCGACCACCGCCAGCTCTGGGACAGCCGTTTTCCCGGCCATCCGGCAGCCGCGCGCATCGGCGCCAAAGGCGACATCTCGCTGTCGCCGGCGCTGAGCGGCACCGACGGGTTTTACTTCTGTGCATTGCGCAGGTCGGCCTGAATCCGATCGGATGTCGCCAATTCCTCGCGGATGCGTGGCGCCAGCCGGCAGGCCAGGCCGATTGTGCAGTGCAGCAAAAGCATTTGCCTGCCGTCCATGCCTCTGCAATAAGCTTATCCGCATAAAGGAAGGCAGCGGCCATGGCAGCAAAGATCGTACCCGCCCCCGACTATGAGGATCGCGTCAGGACCTCCTTCGCGCGCCAGAAGGCGATGGCCACGATCGGCGCCGAACTGACGCTGGTGACGCCCGGCATCATCGAGATCGAGATGCCTTATTCGGCGGCACTCACCCAACAGCACGGCTTCCTCCATGCCGGCGTCATTTCGACGGCGCTGGACTCGGCCTGCGGCTATGCCGCCTTTTCGCTGATGCCGGAAAATTCCGGCGTGCTGACCATCGAGTTCAAGGTCAACCTGCTGGCGCCGGGCAGGGGCGAGCGCTTCCTGTTCCGCGGCTCGGTGACCAAGCCAGGCCGCACCATCATCGTTGCCGACGGCCAGGCCTACGCCTTTGCCGCCGACGGCGAGGCCAAGCTGATCGCCACCATGACCGGAACGATGATGACGGTGGTCGGGCGTGATGGCATAGAAGGGTGAGTGGCCGGTTCGCCGCAGGCGAATTCATCGTGCCGGTGGCACGATGAAAGGCCACGGACGCCGGGAGCTGCCGGAGGCAGCGGGTCCCGGCGAGCGGCGGCGCAGATAAGCAGGTGATCGGGCGGAGAGGAGCAAATCATCATGACCGATAAAATTCGCCGCCTGTCGGGCAAGGACGTCCTCTTCGTCATGGCGGCGCAGGCCGAATACGGTCCGCATCTCAAGCAGCTGTTCACGCCATTGATGACAGGTGTCGGTCCGGTCGAGGCCGGCGTCAGGCTAGGCGCTGAACTCTCCTGGCTGAAGTCGCAAAAAACCCTGCCCGACCTCGTCGTGTCGCTCGGCTCAGCCGGCAGCCGGACGCTGGAGCAGACGGGAATCTACCAGGCGGTTTCGGTCAGCTACCGTGACATCGACGCTTCGCCGCTCGGCTTCGAGAAGGGTGCCACACCCTTCCTCGAACTGCCGGTGATCGTGCCATTGCCCTTCAAGATACCTGATATCAAGCAGGCGACGCTATCGACCGGCGGCGCGATCATCACCGGTGCGGCCTATGATGCTGTTAACGCCGACATGGTCGACATGGAGACCTTCGCCTGCCTGCGCGCCTGCCAGTTGTTCGACATTCCGCTGATCGGGCTGCGCGGCATTTCCGACGGGGCGGCGGATCTCAGGCATGTCGGCGACTGGACCGAATATCTTGAAGTCATCGATGAGAAGCTGGCGGAGGCCGTCATGCGGCTCGAACAGGCCATCGGTTTGGGCACGCTTCTGAAAGATTCGCCGCATGAAGACGCCAGACCGCTCTGAAACTCGCAACCCATTGCGTCGACTCATTTCTTTCTCTAAACGCTCGCCATGAAAACAGCCAATCATCCCGATACCGTCCTGATTGTCGATTTCGGCAGCCAGTTCACCCAGCTCATCGCCCGCCGCATCCGCGAGGCCGGCGTGTTTTCCGAGATCGTGCCGTTCCAGTCGGCCGAAGCGGCATTCAAGCGCATCAATCCGAAAGCCGTGATCCTGTCCGGCGGCCCGGCTTCGACCGGCGATATAGGCAGTCCGCGCGCGCCGCAGATCGTCTTCGACGCCGGCGTGCCGGTGCTCGGCATCTGTTACGGCCAGATGGCCATGTGCGTGCAGATGGGCGGCGTCGCCGAAAGCTCCGACCATCGCGAATTCGGCCGCGCCTTCGTCGAGATCCAGAAGGACAGCCCGCTGTTTGAGGGCCTGTGGGCGCCCGGCCAGCGCCACCAGGTGTGGATGAGCCATGGCGACCGCGTCATCTCCTTGCCCAACGGCTTCGAGGTGTTCGGCAAATCGGAGGGCTCGCCCTTCGCCATCTTCGGCAACATCGAGCGCAAGATGTACGGCATCATGTTCCACCCCGAGGTGGTGCATACGCCCGACGGTGCCCGGCTGCTCAGGAACTTCGTCCACAACATCGCCGGCATCGAGGGCGACTGGACCATGCGCGCCTACCGCGAGCACGCGGTCGAGGCGATCCGCAAGCAGGTCGGCAAGGGCAAGGTCATCTGCGCGCTGTCGGGCGGCGTCGATTCCTCCGTTGCCGCGCTGTTGATCCACGAAGCGGTCGGCGACCAACTGACCTGCATCCTTGTCGACCACGGCCTGATGCGCAAGGACGAGGCCGCGGGCGTGGTGGCGATGTTCCGTGAGCACTACAATTTGCCGCTCATTCTGGTCAACGCGTCGGACCGTTTCATCGACGCCCTCGAGGGCGAGTCGGATCCGGAGAAAAAACGCAAGACCATAGGCCGGCTGTTCATCGAGGTGTTCGAGGAAGAGGCCAAGAAACTCGGCGGCGCCGAATTCCTGGCGCAAGGCACGCTCTATCCCGACGTGATCGAAAGTGTCTCCTTCACCGGCGGCCCGTCGGTGACGATCAAGTCGCACCACAATGTCGGCGGCCTGCCGGCGCGCATGAACATGCAGCTGGTCGAGCCGCTGCGCGAGCTGTTCAAGGACGAGGTCAGGGCGCTGGGCAAGGAGCTTGGCCTGCCCGAGAGTTTCATCGGACGCCATCCATTCCCCGGCCCGGGCCTCGCCATCCGCTGCCCCGGCGGCATCACCCGCGAAAAGCTGGAGATCCTGCGCGAAGCCGACGCCATCTATCTTGACGAGATCCGCAAAGCCGGCCTCTACGATGCCATCTGGCAGGCATTCGCCGTGCTGCTGCCGGTGCAGACGGTCGGCGTGATGGGCGACGGCCGCACCTACGAGTTCGTCTGCGCGCTGCGCGCCGTCACCTCGGTCGACGGCATGACGGCGGATTTCTACCACTACGACATGGCCTTCCTGGGGGCTGCTGCCACCCGCATCATCAACGAAGTCCGCGGCATCAACCGCGTCGTCTACGACGTGACGTCGAAGCCGCCTGGAACAATCGAGTGGGAGTAGGGGGATTAGGCGGCAACAACGTGGTTTCGGCTGGCCTCGCCCTATAGGATGCCGTCGGTTCGATCATCAGGCGGATTCTCCCAAGCCGAATGCGAAACTACTTCAAGGCAGCAGCTTATGATCCGGATGGAGCCAGATGTGTTCCAAATCTGCAAGTTTCGCTGCCGGAGACTTCAAATTTGGCTGGATTCATGTTAGTGTAAGTGCAATGTAGCACAAGACATACGCTGCCTGAAGATATGGCACATGCTCACGGAAATTGTCGACTCGCTTTATGAAGCAGCGTTCATTTCAGAAAAATGGCCCGCCGTTCTCGAGGGGGTCACCGGTGCTGCGGCGTCGAAGGGTGGGGCACTCTTTGTTTTCGCCGATGGATTGCCTGTCCGTGGCAAGGCGGTTCCGTCCCTGCAGGGCCTGATGAAGGAAGTCACGGCAGACGAGACGTTGCGGCTTTCCACCGCCGCCACGCGCATGAGCGAACTGCGGCCGGCAAGCTTCATCGATGTCGACAGCTTCATGACCCCACAGGAAATTCGGGACGATCCAGTGCGTATCCGGTTGCGCACACTGGGGCTCGGGGCAAATACCTGCGCGGCGATCCCGATGCCTAGCGGCGAGCTCGTTATGTTCGTATTCCAGCGCGGTCTGGAAGATGGCGCCTATGCACCGGAGCATCTTGGATTGCTCGACCGCTTGCGGCCCGACATGGCGCGCGCCAGCCTTGCCGCCACGCGCCTTGGCCTGGAGCGCGCCCGCGGCACGGTGAATGCCTTGGCCACGATCGGACTTCCGGCGGCCGTCCTCGCCGGCAATGGTCGCGTCAGGGCAACGAACACCCTGTTCGATCAGGAAAAGACGTTCTTCGTGGCGACGGCGTTCGGCGGTATCGCCCTTGCCAATCCGGAAAGCAACCGTTTGTTCCAGATGGCCGTGCAGGCTCGCGACGGCGAACCCGTTTCGCGCTCCATTCCGCTGCGCAGCGCCTT
>NZ_RZQE01000850.1:0-1417 GCF_004022955.1 Mesorhizobium sp. M7A.F.Ca.US.002.01.1.1
CTGGTACATGGACGGCAAGATCCAAATCGACCCGATGATCACCCACACGCTCAAGCTCGAGGACATCAACAAGGGTTTCGATCTCATGCATGAGGGCAAATCGATCAGAAGCGTCGTGGTTTACTGAGGAAGATCGCAGGCCGCGGCCCAACCGGCCCGCGGCCTCCGTGGTTCACAATGGGAGGAGAAAAGAAACATGAGCGAACTCCCCGCCATTCTCGTCGATGCAGACGCCTGCCCGGTCAAGGCCGAGGTCGAAAAAGTGGCCGACCGGCATGGCGTCCTTGTCACCTACGTCTCCAATGGCGGCCTGCGGCCGTCGCGCGATCCGATGGTCCGCAATGTCGTGGTCTCCAAGGGCGCTGATGCCGCCGACGACTGGATCGTCGACAATGCACGCACCAACGACATTGTGATCACCGCCGACATTCCGCTGGCCGCCCGCGCGGTAGCGCTTGGCGCCCATGTGCTTGGGCCAACCGGACGTCCCTTCACGCCGGAAACGATCGGCATGGCGGTGGCGATGCGCGACCTGAAGCAGCATCTGCGCGAGACCGGCGAAAGCAAGGGCTACAATGCCAGCTTCGCGCCGCAAGACCGGTCGCGGTTTCTGGGCGAACTCGATCGCATCTTGCGGCGTGCCATGAAATCGGCCACACCGGATTAGCGCTATCCAGGGCTGGAACCACCATGGCCGCCGAAGCTCCGATAGACAAACCCATGCAGCGCCACATGCTGTTTGCTGTGTCTGCCTGCTTCGGCGTCTTTGCGCTTCTGGTGGCGTTGCTGCTGCACGCTCCGCTTGCCTATTCGATCGGCGCCAACGCGTTCTTTGCCGCCTATGTCATTCTCGTCGTCGCCCAGATGCCGAAGTTCACCGGCAGGTATCTGAGCAAGAATGCGCGCGCCACCGACCAGCCGGTGCTGGTCATCTTCGCCGTGACGCTTGTCGTCGTCGGCGTTGCCGTTGTCGCATTGTTCCTGCTGATCAATCAGAAGGACAGAAGCCATCCCATCGAGCTCTTCTTCGCGCTGCTGTCGATCCCGCTCGGCTGGTTCACCATCCATGCCATGGCAGCGCTCCATTATGCTCATGTCTACTGGATGGATGGCGATGCGATGGATGCCGAGACCAGGAAGAAAATCCCGGTCGGCGGACTGCTGTTTCCGGGCGACAAACGGCCGGAGGGTTGGGACTTCCTCTATTTCTCGACGGTGATCGGCATGACGGCGCAGACCGCCGACACCAACATCTCGACGACGCATATGCGTCGTGTCGTGCTTGTCCACTCGATCCTGTCGTTTTTCTTCAACACGGTCATCGTCGCCGCTGCCGTCAATCTCGCCGTCAGCCTGGGCGGTCCGTAATAAATCCGTGATCGGATGAAACATCGGTTTGGATCGCGACGTATCAGGA
>NZ_RZQE01000851.1:0-1408 GCF_004022955.1 Mesorhizobium sp. M7A.F.Ca.US.002.01.1.1
GATGGTAGGTCTGCCACGGGATCGGGTTGGCGGCCCAATGGGTGATGAAGCCCAGCGAAAACGCCAGCAGGATGCCGACGGTGGTGACGGTGCCGTTGCGGAAAATCGTTTCGACCAGGTCTTCCCTGGGGTCCTGCTCGTCCAAGGGTCTCTCCCCGCGTTTCGCGGTCCAGGATAGACGCTCGGAAAATCTCTGTACACTGTCCGATCTGTCGCCGGACCAATCCCTTCAGTTCTGCGCTGAAGCGGCCGATGGAGCACGCACCGCTACCATCCAGACAACAGAAGAGGGGCTCGCATGGGCCCCTCTGTTGCTGAACGGGTCCTCCTCCCCTCAGAGACGGCAATAGTGGCGATATCCGTCGTGGCCGAGATAGGTATCGGAGTCTGCGTCGTAGCTGGCATAGCGATCGTAGCAGCGGCGGACATGCCACGAGCCACCGCCTTCGTCGACATAGACGGTGCGCGGCTGGGCGAGCAGGCTGCCGAGGACGAAGCCGCCGACGCCGGCAGCAATGCCGATGCCGATTTCGCGGTTGTGGTGATGGCTGTGGGCGGCCGAAGGCTGCACGGTGCCGGCCAGCGTGGCGGCGGCGACGGCGGTGGCGATAAGGCCGGAAACGAGTGTGTTCTTGAACATGACGATCTCCTTGCTTCGTTGACCGAGGCGATCCATCCGCCTCTTGATCATCTGTCGTCGCAGCCAGGAAAAAGGTTCGAACTTTTTTGATTTTTCTGAGATCCGGGAAATCGGATGGACCGAGGTCCACGCTGACGGCGACTGGAAGAGGTTGGAGAGGACGTTGATGCGGCCAATCTCCCCCATTTGCTGGGGCTACGCCATGCACATACCCGCTATGACTGGGGTGACTGATCGGCCCGAGGCCCGATTGCCGCGTGGGTCCCCCAATCCGTCGCTGCTTCGCAGCGCCACCTTTCCCCCTCCGGAGGGAAAGGAAAGGAGCGTTGCTGGGCGAGCGTTGACGGCAAAAGCTTGGCGCCTTCCCTCTACCCCGTCGATCGGGGGAGCGGTGGCTCGGCGGGGCCGAGACGGAGTGGGACCAGCGCCGCATAAGGCAATGCATGCGCCAAGCTGCCATGCACTCTATCGCCAAAGACCAGTTGCTTGGAAATGTGTGCATGCCGTAGCTTGCCGGGGATCAGCAGCTTTGCCGCCTTACTTCACGAGGTGATCGCCGAACGCAAAAAGGGCGGCCGAAGCCGCCCTCTTGGGGAATTGGGTCCCTCCATCAAAGGAAAATGATCACCCTGCCGTGCCTGTGGTGATGGTTGTGGTGGTGGTTGTAGTGCTTCCACCAGAACTTCTTGAAGTGCTTCTTGTGATGGTTGTGGTGGTGATGATGATGGCCATGCATGCCGTGGGCTGACGACGTGCCGACAGTGCCGG
>NZ_RZQE01000852.1:0-1400 GCF_004022955.1 Mesorhizobium sp. M7A.F.Ca.US.002.01.1.1
GTACTGCACCAGCGACATGCCGGTGTGGCGGCGAAACGAGCGCGAGAAGGCCCCGGTCGACTGGCCGGCGATGGCGGCGAGATCCGCCTCGTCGAACAGCTGCGTCAGGTTCTCCCTGATATAGGCGAGCGCCTTGTTCATGCCGGCGGTCATGTAGCCCGACGGATCGGGCCGATAGCTGGCGCTGGCCAGCAGCTGGAATTCCTGGGCGCGGCTTAGCAGGCCGGCGATCATCATGAACAGCTCGATGCGGCGCACGCCCTGCGCCTGCATCATCTCTTCCATCAATGGCGCCAGCGCCTTGCTGGTGCGGTTGGAAAACAGCACGCCGCGCCGCGACGCCTCGAGCAGAGCCGCAAGCCCCGCCAGCTCCGGCAGCACATGCATGGCATCGCCGATGAAACTTTCGGAAAACTGAATGATGCGGCCGCGCAGCGGGATCGAGCTGTCCTTGGGGATGTCGCTGACCCAATTGTGCGGCAGGTTCGGCCCCGTCAGCACCAGATTGCCCGGCTCGAACTCGCCGATGAAGTCGCCGACGAAATAGCGGCCGTTGGTGAAGATTACCTGATGCAGTTCATATTCTGGATGGAAGTGCCAGCGCACCGTATGGAAGGGGTAGCCATGCGACCACGCCTTGAAGGACTCCCCGCGTCGTATCTGGACAACTTCCAGGTCCGGTTCCATGTCCGTTTCCTCCCGGCCGGCACGGATATTTGCCGCGTTCGGCCCAATTCCCTAAACCGGCCGAATTGGTTTCGGCTCTGCATTTCAAGAGCCACGGTACCGGCTCATGACAACAGGCGCCACCACGATTCAAGACAATGGATGATACTTTTTTAACCGGAAGGGCGCGCTCAGAGGCGCTATTCGGGCAGAACAGGTCAGTCTTGCTGACGCGTTCGCTCGACTGACCAACGAGAACACTACCGCCCGAAACGGAATTCCAACGTGTCCGGTGGGCGCCTGGCCTATCGCAAGAACAGCGTGTTCAGGCGCTGATGCAGCGCCGTCATCGTAGTTCAGCTGGTGCGCAGCGCACCACCCGCCGCCGTCGCGAGCGGCGTAACCATGTCAGGCACCAGTATGTCGTGGCGGCGCGCGAAGCTGACCAGCGTGGCCCGCACCGTCTCCGGATCGATTTCGCCGACGATGCCCGCCTTGCAAGCGTTGAGTGCGATGGCATGGGCGCCGTTGCGGCCGGCGCTCGGCCAGTCCTGCAGCAGTGCATAGGCTTCCATCACGCTGTCGATCTTCCTCGGAAAGCCCATTCCGACCAGAAGTGTGACCGGTTCCTCGAATTGCCCGCGATTCATGGCTTGTGCCTCCTCTCGATTGTTCAGGGCCTGCGGCGGGCCGAACACCGGGAAGCACGGCCCGCCGCGGATAGGTGAAGGGAC
>NZ_RZQE01000853.1:0-1383 GCF_004022955.1 Mesorhizobium sp. M7A.F.Ca.US.002.01.1.1
CGCCGGCTTGACCAGATAGCCCTTCATCTCGCCGCTGCCGCCGGGGTAGCTGATGTCCTCGCCCTTCACGCGCGGATCGTTGTCGGCGACGATTGCTGCTTGCGCCGAATTGGCCGCCAGAAGCGGCGCGATCGCTGCCGCCGCCGCACCTGATCCGGCAAGCCGGGTCAACTGCTCCATGAACCGGCGGCGATCGAGCGTCAGATGCGTGTACTCGTCATAGGCGTCGATCATCGCCTGGGTGATGGTGGGCTTGGCGTCGGGTCTCGTCATGGATGGGCTCCTCTGCTTCGGGCTTCAATTCCCAGCTACATAGGGACCAAGCCGGCATGATCCAGTCGAGCACTCATCGCTGCCGTCGATCGCCTCAGGCGTATGCCGCCGGCCACGTCCGGGCAGCAAAGCCGGTGCCCATGCGCGGCCGTGTCATCACTTTTTAGTCATTGGCGATAAATCCTGCTGGCGCTGCCACAATCGTGAAGGAAGGTGGCTATCGACGGTATCTTGACCGCGTGCCTCAGACCCAGAAGGAAGCGAGACCATGACCATGCCTTCCCCGATCCTCGCCAGCGCGGTCGTCCTTGCGGGGGCCGCCGCTTTGGCCCTACGCTCGATAGTTGTGAATGCAGGCAGACTATCGTTGATCAGGGTCCGCACTGAGCGGAACCGCAACACGAAAACCCAGGGTTGAGGTGACGCCATGAACGTCCAGGACATCGTCAACACCGTTTCGCAGAAGGCGGGCCTCGACCAGGCGACGACGGAGAAAGTCGTCGGCACCATTTTCTCGGTGCTCGAACACGAGGCGGAAGGCACCAGCGCCTCGGCGTTCTTCGCCAGGATCCCCGGCGCCGACGACCTCGCCCATCAATATGACGTCATGGCCGCCGCTCCGGCCGGCGGTGGCGGTTTTCTGTCGTCGTTGCAGGGCGCGCTTGGCGGCGTTCTCGGCGAGAAGGCCGGCGCGCTGATCAACGGCATCGCCGCGCTCAAGGCATCCGGGCTCGACATGGCGCAGATCCAGAAGGCCGGCGCGACGCTGATCCAGCAGGCCGAAGCCGCCGCCGGCCCCGACCTGACCAACAAGGTGCTCGGCTCGGTGCCCAGCCTGAAGGGTCATTTGGGGATTGGCTGATCGACAACGGGCCGATCGGAAGATTTCCCGCCCCTCATCGCCCAGTCGGGCACTTTTCCCCGTCACTATGCGGGGAAAAGATACCGGCACAGATGAGGGGCGGCGCGACCTCTGAAAGATCGCGTTACCCTGTCGCCCCTACTTCGGCAGCGCGTAGGCCATCACATAGTCACCAGGCTTGGTGCCGACCGAACCGTGGCCGCCGGCGACGATGACCACGAACTGGCGGCCGTCGGCGACCGTATAGG
>NZ_RZQE01000854.1:0-1381 GCF_004022955.1 Mesorhizobium sp. M7A.F.Ca.US.002.01.1.1
AACCCAGCCTGATCGCGAAACAACTCCGCATTGTCCAGCTTCGAAACCTCGATCACCGCTTGCGTGCGGCTGTAGACATTGAGCTTGCGCAGGATTTCGGAGACATGCGCCTTCACCGTGGTTTCGCCCACCTGCAGCTCATAGGCGATCTGCTTGTTGAGCAGGCCCTGGCGCAGCATCTGCAGCACGCGCAGCTGTTGCGGCGTCAGTGTCGACAGGCGCTGCACCATGTCGGCGCGGTCGGCGCTGTCGGCGTCCGGCGGCCGGCCTTCATAGGTTTCCGGCACATAGATCGCGCTATCCGCATCCCGACATCAAGGTCGTCGACACCACCAAATACTTCCTGCACCGCGAACATCTCGCCTCGGTGCGCCAAGTCACCGACATGTCGGGCACCGTCGTCGACGCCACCAGCTACGCCACCTATGGCGAAAGCCTCAACACCGGCTTCCAGACGCAGAAGAACTACATCGGCGAACGCTTCGATCCCGAGACCGGCCTGCTGTATCTCAATGCTCGGTACATGGACCCGGTGCTGGGGCGGTTTATTTCACCGGATGACTGGGATCCGACCAAAGCAGGCGTCGGCACCAACCGGTATGCGTATGCCCAGAACGATCCGGTCAATAACGCCGACAACAACGGGCACGTCGCTAGCACACCATCATCCGCGCAAGTCGCCAAGGACAGAGCGGCGGCAGAGAAGCAAGCCCGTGAACAGGACAAGCAAGCGGACAGGCTGGCGTCAGCTCTCCGAAACGCCGACGGTGACCTCAGCGTATTAGATGGCGCTTCACCGGAAGTTACCCGAAAGGCCTTGGGAAAATACAACCTTAGCAGATCAGGAAGAGCCGATACAGCTGATGGCGTTTTTGGCGTCATACCAGGCGGGCTTGGGGTTAAGGCGCTCGCTACCGTTTCTGAGTTGACGATAGCCAAAACACTTGCGTCAAAAGCGGCGCTCTCTGCCGAATCTTTGGGGGTTAAGCAGGGAGCGGCATCATTCGCGGTATCGTCCGAAACCGGCGCTGCCTATCCAGGACTAAGTTTGCGGGCCGCTGAAAAACTTGGGGTTCAGCGATCAACAAATTCGACAGTGGACGAGGCGCTCGCAAATGTGACACAAAAATCACAAGCGCATGGCTGTTGCGGCGAAATTGACGCTATATCAAAAGCAATGAATGCAGGAGAAAACCCCCAGAACCTGTCGGTAGGTACCGCATCCATCGGCAGGACCCTGCCTGGACCGACAGGGGCGCAAATGGGACCGTGTTCATCGTGTCGCAGCGTGATGAATTCTCTGGGCGTCAAATATTAAGCCGGCGATGGGTCGTAACGGGAAAACAAAAAGTGGATATAGTAGATATAGTAGGTAAATTTC
>NZ_RZQE01000855.1:0-1381 GCF_004022955.1 Mesorhizobium sp. M7A.F.Ca.US.002.01.1.1
GATATCGACGGCCGGGCTGTCAAACGTCTGATTGAGGACATCACAGTCGGCACGACGAAAGCGCGCATAAAGACCAAGGCGCGAGGCAGAGCGAACGTGACGGGAGGCGCAGCCACGGCAGCTCGGGTCGCGGACTTGTTGTCCGGCATCATGACATGGGCAGTAGACGAAGGTTTCATCGACCGAAACCCAGTGCACAAGGTCCGGCGATTTCGAAGCGAGGCAAAACAGCGTTTTCTCGACGCAACAGAACTTGGTCGGTTGGGCGCGGTGCTGACTAAAGGCAGGGATGCGCAAGAAAAAGAAATCCATCCCTACGCTCTCTCCATCATCAAGCTGCTTTGTCTCACTGGATGTCGGATCGGGGAGATTACAGGGCTTCGTTGGACCGAGCTTGACATCTCTCTTAGCTGCCTGAGACTGGCCGACACAAAGACGGGCAAGAGCCTCCGGCCCATCGGCGGGGCTGCGCTGGCTGACTTCAAGAGCCAGCGGCGCGTGGCAGGTAAGTCGTTTGTGTTCCCCGGATCAAAGGGGAACGCTCCCTACCAAGGTATCGGCAAAGAAGCTCGGCGAATCTTTGAAGCTGCTGGAGTGGAAAACGTGACGCCGCACAGTCTGCGTCACACGTTTGCGTCATTCGCTTCTGAGCTGGGGTACTCGGATGGCACGATAGCGGGATTGCTCGGGCATAAAGGCAGAGGGGTCACCTCACGATATGTGCACTTGCCGGACAAGGCGCTCGCCTCGGCTGCCGAAGCTGTAAGCTCGGGTATCGCCGCCGCCCTGTCACGACCTAGAGCAATTCCGGCAATTGAAGTTGCTCCTGTCGATCAAGCCAACAAGACCTAAGCTGTTGATTATAAATCGATTCTTGACAATAGGATAATATTCCTCTATACTGGCTGTGGCGAGCTGCGTTGGCTGACGCGGTTAGGCCAGACCCTAACAGGAGTATTGACATGCCTTTGACAGATCGACCCGACACGCCATGTCGGCACCACTCAAATCACACCACAAGGGGCCATCTGGCCCCTTTGTCATATCTGGAGGCAGGCCAATGAGTGTCGGCTCCGAAACCACCCGGTCGCTAATAGTTTTCGGCAGAGACGATGCTCGCAAGCCCCACGCCTCGGTCTTCTTGCTGCCTGAAGTGGAGGCGGCAGAAAGCGCTGCAAGGCTGATGGGGATGCACTCGCACCGCGTTGAGCCCGGCGAAGCACCCGAGATCGTCATGCGCCTTCCCGCTGGCAAGCTTTTCGACAGCGGCAAGGCTTTCGTGCCGTTCGTCAAATCGGAGGTTTACAACCGTATCGCGGCACTTGCTGGCGTCGCTGACGAGCGCGACAGCGGGTCGGGCGATCACCCGGCAGCCGACAGC
>NZ_RZQE01000856.1:0-1377 GCF_004022955.1 Mesorhizobium sp. M7A.F.Ca.US.002.01.1.1
GGCCAGCGCATCGGCGCCGTTCGTTGCCACGCTGGTCGATGTCACCGGGCTGGTGATCTATTTCTCGGTGGCGCTGGTGATCCTGCGCGGCACGCTTCTGTAGCAACCATCTCCGCCGTGGCATGACCTTGCCGCGGCGGAGTTCCTCAACCAGGATTTGCCGTCAATCGACCCGCTCGCCGTCCTTCACGCGATAGGTCGGCTTGTACATGGTGACCAGTTCTTCCGCCGCTGTCGGATGCACGGCCATCGTACGGTCGAAATCGTCCTTGGTCAGGCCGGCCTTCAGCGGGATGCCGAGCAGCTGCGCCATCTCGCCGGCGTCCGGCCCCAATATGTGGGCGCCAAGCACTTTCTTCGACGCGCCATCGACCACCAGCTTTATCAGCATCTTCTCGTCGCGCCCGGACAGGGTGTGCCGCATCGGCCGGAATGTGGCGCGGTAGATCTCGATGTCGGAAAAGCGTTTGATGGCATCGTCCTCAGACAGGCCGACCGTGCCGATCTCCGGCTGTGAGAAGACGGCGGTCGCGATCGTCTCGTGATCGGGCGCGGTCGGATTTCCCTTGAAGGCGGTTTCGATGAAGCACATCGCCTCATGGATCGCCACCGGCGTCAGCTGCACGCGGTTGGTGACGTCGCCGATTGCCCAGATGTTGTCGACATTGGTGCGGGAATATTGGTCGACGGCGATGGCGCCGGTCTTGGTCATCTCCAGTCCGATGCCTTCCAGGCCCATATTCTCGGTGTTGGGAATGCGGCCGATGGCCAGCATCACCTGGTCGACGGTCAGCACCTCGCCACCGCTGACCAGCGCATCGAGCCGGCCGTCCGGCCGCTTGCGGATCCATTCGGACACGGAATGGCAGAGGATCCTTATCCCCTTCTTTTCCATCGTTTCGTGCAGCATGCGCCGCAGGTCCATGTCGAACCGGCTGAGGATCTCCTTGCCGCGATAGACCAGCGTGGTGTCGACGCCGAGACCGTGAAAAATGTTGGCGAACTCGACGGCGATGTAACCGCCGCCCTCGATCATGATCGCCCTGGGCAATTCCTTGAGGTCGAAAGCCTCGTTGGAAAAGATGCAATGTTCGTGGCCGGGCAGCGCCGGATGCGCCGCCGGGCGGCCGCCGGTGGCAATCAGAATCTGGTCTGCTGTGACGGTGCGATCCTCACCCAGGAGATGCACGACATGCGGATCGACGATCATGGCGCGCGAGTGGAAGGTCTCGCCGCCGGCGCCCTCGACGTTCCTGACGTAGATCGCCTCCAGCCGGCTGATCTCGCGATCCTTGTTGGCGACCAGCGTCTGCCAGTCGAAACTGGCTTCCGGCACCGTCCAGCCATAGCCGGCGGCGTCGGCGAAGTGCTCGGGAA
>NZ_RZQE01000857.1:0-1373 GCF_004022955.1 Mesorhizobium sp. M7A.F.Ca.US.002.01.1.1
GGATTGTCGCTGCCGCGGCAGACCGCCAGACGCGGCGCGCCCGACGCCTCGCGCATGACGTCGTAGATTTCGCGGCTCTGCCCGGAGGCCGACAGCGCGATGAACGCATCGGCGGCTGCATCCGTCCGGCCATAGAGATCGGTCGGCGTATAGGCAAAAGCCTTGATACCGGAGGCGCGCAGATAAAGCGCACCGGCCAGCGCCGCCTGATAGCTGGCGCCTATGCCGGCAAGCCCGATCGTCTTGCCGGCAAAAGCGCCGAGATCGAGGTCGTCAAGCGACGAGGCCACCGAACGCCGGCCGATTTCGAGACTTTCCGTCTGGCGCGCCACCGCCGGGCGATAGCCGATACGCTTCATCATTCAAACCGCTCCAATTCCCGAAGATTAGCCCTGGCCGATCAGCAGTCGTCTCGCCAAGGCGACCGCACCCAGCACCGGCGGCTCGCGCAGCAGCAGCACCTGGCTCGACGGCGAGACCTTTGCCATGGCCTCGACGAATGCCGTCATCAACATCGGCTGCTCCGAGATGACCCCGCCGCCAGCCACGACAAGGGCGGGATTGGCGCCGCGTTCGATCAAGAGTTCGACCAATGCGGCCAACCCTGTCCCGCCTTCGCTGATAACACGGATAGCCAGAGCCGAGCCGGCGATCGCCGCGTCGAATACGGCATTGGCATAGCGGCCCCAGACCGCGGCACCACGCGTTTCGTTGAGCAGGATGCCAAGCTTGGTCTGGTCGTCTGTACCCAGTTCGCGCATCAGCCCGGCAATCAGCGGGTCACCATCCTGGCCCCGGTCGAGGCTGTGCCGGATTGCTTTCGCCGCCTCGCGCACCAATGCCGGCGCGCTGCCCTCGTCGCCAAGGATCCAGCCCCAGCCACCGGCTGCCAGCATCTTGCCATCGGCCGTGCGTGCCACCGCGATCGAGCCTGTGCCGGAGACGACGCCGATGCCGTCGATGTAGCCAGCGGCAGGAACCATCAGCTCGGCATCGTTGACCACCTGCACCGCACCACCGGTCCTGCTTGCCAGCAGAGCCTGGAAGCGAAGGCATTGTTCACCCGTGTCGCAGCCATGCGCGCCAACGGCCAGCACAGCGGGCGCGACCCCGCCGCACAATCCCGCGACGATCCCAGCCAGTGTCTCGGCATCAGTCTCCATCTGGCGAATGCGCCACCTCTCCGTCACCAGCACCTCGTCGGCGATGCGCTCGCCCTGGCACGCCATGATGCGCGTCTTGGTGCCGCCTATATCCACGCCTGCAATGATTTTCTGGGTCACCATATCCACCGCGCAAGCCGGGCTGCCGCGTCCAATCCACATTAGTTAGGAAACTTTACAAACTATCTTTCCAGACGGCAAGAACTATGA
>NZ_RZQE01000858.1:0-1369 GCF_004022955.1 Mesorhizobium sp. M7A.F.Ca.US.002.01.1.1
GTGCCAGGTCTGGGCGCCGGTGCTCGACGGCAAGCCGCGCTTTCTGTTCCTCGACGAGCCAGTGTCCAGCCTCGACATCAAGCACCAGCTGATCATCATGAACATTGCCCGCGACTTCGCCAGAAGGGGCGGTGGCGTGGTCGCCATCCTGCATGACCTCAATCTGACGGCCATGTATGCGGAGCGGATCTTCGTCATGCATCGCGGCCGGCTGGCCGCCGCCGGATCGCCGCGGGACGTGCTGAGCGATGATCTGATCGAGAAAGTGTTCGACTGCCGGCTCAGGGTCGGCGTGCTGCCGGCGGGCAATATGCCGTTCGTGCTGCCGCAGTCGGCGGTCTATTGATATTCAGGTGAGGCCGGGCCTGCGAATGGCGGTTTCCTGCGCTTCTCCCGCCAATTGTCGAAGTCGGCGCCGCCCCTCATTGCCCTGCCGGGCATTTCTCTCCGTAGAACGGGGAGAAATACGCTAGGCAGCCGGGGCGCGGCGCTCCATCAGCATGTCGATGCCGAGCAGGTTGCGTACATTCGGCCGCGCCGCTACCAGATCGGCGATCGTATAGCGGGCGAGCACTGCGAAAAACGCATTCAGGGCCTCGCGCAGCGCCGAGTTCAGCGCGCAGCTGTCGACGAGCGGGCATTCGGCGGCATCGTTCTCGAAGCATTCGGCCATGGCGAAGCTCTCTTCCGTCACGCGCACGACATCGAACAGGCTGATGGCTTCGGCCGCCCGGCCAAGTTTGACGCCGCCATTCCTGCCACGCACGGTCTGGACGAGGCCGTGCTCGACCAGCGGCTGCAGGATCTTGAACAGGAAAAGCTCCGACACCGAATAGGCGGCCGCGATCTCGGGAATACGGCTCAATCGGTCGTCATTTGCCGCGCAATACATCAAGATGCGCATGGCATAGTTGGTCTGGCGCGTAAGCCGCATATTGTCCTCACAAGGCACTGGGGCGGTGCAACCCACGCCAGATCTGGAAATTTTGCTGATGCGGCTTTGACCCGAAATTCCGGATTCGCCACATTGGCCCAGGCGGAATATGGCCTATACCTTGGAATAATTCCAGACTAGCTTGGCGCGATAGATGAATTTTCTCCTCAACTTTGTGTGCGCAGCCGGGCAAGATGCCGGGCGAAACCGGCTGTCGCGGGTATTTCGGCCGTCGGAACACTAGATAGGCTGAGATCGACGAGGAGCGGCTCACCCATGTCACAATCGGCTTCGCCCTTGACGCCGGTCCGTTTCGATGCCGAAGCGGATGCGAAGCTTTCCGCGTTGCGGCGGACGAAATTCCTCGCGGCGGCCGCGCTGGCGCTTTGCGTACTGGTGTTTGCGCTCGCCAAATCGTTCGAGCACATCCATGCG
>NZ_RZQE01000859.1:0-1361 GCF_004022955.1 Mesorhizobium sp. M7A.F.Ca.US.002.01.1.1
CCTGAAGCTCGTAAACCCGTTTGAAGCGGATGCCTGAGCCGGCACACTGCGCGAGCAAGAAGACAGGATACCGGAAGATAAAATGCCCCTTCGCGTCATCTTCATGGGTACGCCGGAGTTTTCGGTGCCGACCTTGCGCGCGATCGCCGAGGCTGGCCATGAGATATCAGTCGTCTATACCCAGCCGCCGCGCGCTGCCGGACGACGCGGGCTGGAGCTGACGCCGTCGCCGGTGCAGCGCGAGGCGGAGCGACTGGGCATCGAGGTGCGGACGCCGGTTTCGCTCAAAGGAGAGGCCGAACAGGCCGCTTTTCGCGCCTTGCAGGCCGATGTGGCGGTGGTCGTCGCCTATGGCTTGCTGCTGCCGAAGGCGGTTCTGGAGGCAACCCGGCTCGGCTGCGTCAACGGCCATGCGTCGCTTCTGCCGCGCTGGCGCGGCGCCGCCCCCATCCAGCGCGCCATCATGGCCGGTGACCTGGAAAGCGGCATGATGGTGATGCGCATGGAAGAGGGCCTGGACACCGGTCCGGTCGGGCTGGTTGAAAAGTGCGCCATCGAACCCGATATGACAGCCGGCGATCTGCATGATCGGTTGATGAGTGTCGGTGCTGCCTTGATGGTGGAAGCGCTGGCGCGGTTGGAAGGGAACACCCTGACATTCACCACACAAGCTGTGGATGGGGTGACCTACGCCAAGAAAATCGATAAATCCGAGACTCGCGTGGACTGGACTCGCTCGGCAAGTGAGGTCCACAATCATATTCGTGGCCTGTCGCCCTTTCCAGGCGCCTGGTCGGAGATAGGAATTGGCGGCCGCCAGGAGCGGCTGAAACTGCTTCGCTCGACGCTGTCGCAAGGCCTGTCGCCTTCGGAAGATTTGGGCGAGTCGGGAGGAATTCTCGATGACCGGCTGACGGTCGCCTGCGGGGCAGGCGCGATCAGGCTGGTCGAAGTTCAACGGGCGGGCGGAAAGCCCGCTGCCGCGTCGGAATTCCTGCGCGGGGCCAAGATCGAAAAAGGACTGAAATTCTCATGAGCATGATGTCGATACGCGCGGCAACGCCGCGGGATCGCGAGGCCATCCGCCTCGTCGAGGAACACGCTTTCGGCCAGCAGGCGGAGGCCGGTCTGGTCGACGCGCTGGTGACCGGCGGCGACGCGGTTGCCGAACTGGTTGCGGAAGAGGACGGCCAGGTGGTCGGCCATATCCTGTTTTCGCGGCTGTTCGTCCAGAATGGCGGCAAGACCTTCGCGGCCGTGGCGCTGGCGCCGCTGGCGGTGGAGCCCTCGTTCCATGGCAGCGGCATTGGCGGCGCGCTGATCCGCGAGGCGCATATCCGCCTCAAGGATGGGGGGGAGAC
>NZ_RZQE01000085.1:0-17286 GCF_004022955.1 Mesorhizobium sp. M7A.F.Ca.US.002.01.1.1
CGTGCTCGCCCTGCCACCAGAAGGTCTGTCCGCTCGGCCACCTCAACTGCCTGAAGACGCTGGAAGTCGGCCAGGTCGCGGCAGCGGCGGACCGGCTGCTGGAAATTCCGGCCGCGGCATGAAGGTGCTGATCGTCAAGACGTCGTCGATGGGCGATGTCATCCACACCTTTCCGGCGGTCGAGGATGCCCGTCGCCACCGCCCGGACCTGACCTTCGACTGGTGCGTCGAAGAGGCATTCGCCGGAATCGTCGCGCTTCACCCGGCGATCGACAAGATTCATACGGTGGCGATCCGGCGCTGGCGCAAGGCGCTGCTTGACGGCGCCACCTGGCGCGAGGCGGCCGCCCTGCGCCGCACCTTGCGCAATTGCCGCTACGATCTGGTCATCGACGCGCAAGGCCTGCTGAAATCGGCCCTGGTGGCAAGACAGGCGGGCTCACCCATTGCCGGCTTCGACCGTTCGAGCGCGCGCGAACCCTCAGCGACGCTGTTCTACGATGCCACGTATGCCGTCCCGCGCGACCTCCACGCCATCGAACGGACGCGGCGGTTGTTTGGCCTGGCGCTCGCCTATCAACCCGATCTTTCGACGCTGGACTCCGGCATCGTGCCGCCCGCCGGCACCCTGGCGGGCACTTCTGGAAAAACCGCCTTCCTGCTGCACGGAACCAGCCGCGAAGACAAGAAATGGCCGGCCGAAGACTGGATCGGAACCGCCCGCCTCCTGATTGAGCGGGGGATGACGCCGGTCACGACCTGGTCGAACGAGCGTGAGAAAACCGTAGCCGAGGCAATCGCAGGCGCCGTGCCGTCAACGATCGTGGTACCGAAATCGCCGCTGTCCGAAATCGCCGCGACTATCGGCGGCTCGACGCTGGTTATCGGCGCCGACACCGGGCTGACCCATCTTGCCAGTGCCTTTGGCCTGCCGACGGTCGCAATTTTCCTGGCAACAGAGCCGGGTCTGACCGGCCCGCGCGGACGCTACGCATCGACACTGCTGGCCTCGCATGGGGGGCGTGTTGTGCCGGTGGAGGTAGTGGCGGAAGCAGAAAAGCTATTGGCACTTAAACTACAAGCGCCGGCATAGGACCTTTCAGAATTCGCTCTGGCGAGTCGAATAGCGTGGTTCTTCGAGAACCGGAGCGGCGCGTACTTAAAGTACGTGAGCACCGGAAGCGCAGAAAACCGCCCGCGCATGACCCCGAAAATCGTGATTGATTTTCGGAAAGGGATCATGCGCTAACTGAAAATCCTACAGCGTCCTTTGCGCGTCCGAGAGGACGCGCGGCGCTGTAGTCGGCCGCCAGAGTAGAATTATCAAAGGTCCTAGATGAACTGCACCTGGACGATCTCATACCCCCTGGCGCCGCCAGGCGCGTTGACCTCGATGGCATCGCCGACTTCCTTGCCGATGAGCGCACGCGCGATCGGCGAGGAGATCGAGATGCGGCCGGACTTCACGTCCGCCTCCTGGTCGCCGACGATCCGGTAGGTCTTCTTTTCCTCGGTGTCCTCGTCGACCAGCACCACGGTGGCGCCGAACTTGATCTTGTCGCCGCTGAGCTTGCTGACGTCGATCACCTCGGCGCGCGCAATATAATCTTCAAGCTCGTTGACGCGGCCCTCGTTGAGGCTCTGCGCCTCTTTGGCGGCATGATATTCGGCATTTTCGGACAGGTCGCCATGCGAGCGCGCTTCGGAGATCGCCTCGATGATGCGCGGCCGCTCTTCCTGCTGGCGCCAGCGCAGTTCTTCCTTCAATGACGCGAACCCCTCGCCTGTCATCGGGACCTTGTTCATGATGCCTGCCTTTCCTGCTGCCACCCCCGCGTATCGGGGAAAGCCTTGTCGATGGGTACAAAAAGAAAACGGGTCCGGCAGCCTCGAGCTTACGGAACCGTTTCACCGCAATTTCCCTGAATATAGCAATGTCAGCGGGTTTTTCACGCCCAAAAATCGGTTTTGCTAAAATCATCCCCGTTTTCATCAGTCGGGGGCGATGAATGAGACCGGGGGCAACAAAAAACGGCCGCGATCGCTCGCGGCCGCTTGGAAGAGCCCTGGGATCTTTTCAGCTTCTCATGAAATGGTCGATCTGCTCGGCCAGCATGCCATATTCACGCGAACCCTTGCCGGTCCGCTTCTCGATTTCCATCAACTGCTGCTGGGCGCCGGCCAGATCGCCGATCTGCAGATGCGCTTCGCCGAGATATTCGCGCACCAGCGTGTAGTTCGGATCGATGCGCAGCGCTTCCTCGTAATAGCCGAGGCCGACGGTGACGCGGCCGGAATGGCGGTGCGAATAGCCGAGATAGTTGAGGATGCGCGGATCCTGCTTGTTGGCGGCGAGGCTGAGCACGGCAATCGCCTCGTCATAGCGCCCGGCCATCGCCAGCGCGTGGCCTGCATCATAGATGCTGTCGTCGTCGAGCATGCCTTCCTGGGGCGCGACGCACTTTTTCTTCTTCTTGTCCCAGACCTGGCCCTTCTTGCACTGGGTGACGGTTTCGTCACCGCCGCTGCCGCCGCTGCCGGCGGCGTACACGGGAACAGCGAGGAACTGCAGCGCGAGAAGCGCGGTCGCAGCCTGGATCAGCATTCTTTTATGCATCGAAACCTCCTGGAGGGTGAGAATGCAATACTAACGCCGGTCGGCTTGCGTTTCATCCCGGAAAAATGCGGGCGGGAGAACATCAGGTGACGGATGCCGCGAATCCGCTATCATCCGGCAAACGACCTGAGGGAGACGGCCCTTGCAGCGGCGGCTTGAAAAGGACTGGGAGCTTTCGATCGGCCCCGACACGGTGCGCCTGTTCATCCTCAAGGCCAAGGCACTGAGTGCGGCCGTCAATGAAGACTATGCCGATGGCGCCGAGCACGAGGTCGAACTCGACGGCGAGTCCCATGTCAACCATCACCATGACGGCCTTGCCGAGGAAAGCTCCGAGAACCTGACCGAAGAAGAGCTACGCGAGCTGATCAACGACCTCAATGTCGATGAAGCAGCCGAGCTGATCGCGTTGGCCTGGGTCGGTCGCGGCGACTACGACGCCACCGAATGGGCGGACGCGCTGGCCGCCGCGCGCGAACGCGCCAACAAGCGCACCGCGAAATACCTGCTTGGCATGCCGCTGCTCGCCGACTGGCTGGAGGAAGGGCTGGAAGCGATCGGTGCGTAACGGAGCGGTTACCGTTCGTGATGCGGCCAAGGCAACCACCTTGCGTCGGCGCCGTTGAGGGCGATGGGGTCGATCGTCTTTTCCCGAATATGCAGGATTGCGTTGACCGTGGCCGTCACGGCCTTGCTGGTGATGCCGGTCGAGGCGAGACATCGCCATCGGCATCATAAGCCCCCGACGCCGCGGGTCGAGCAGCCGCTGACACCACGAGCCGACCAGCCCCTGAAACCAAGGGGCGGAAAGCGTTTGAAACCACGGCGCCACCGGCAGGTCACGCCAAAGCAGACACAGCAGAAAACGCAGGCATCGCTGCCCTCGCCTGCCGATGTTCCCGTGCCCGAACCCGGCACTCCGATAATCCAACCCGGCATTCCGGTGCCCGAACCACGCCCGGCGGACGCACCAAAGGCTGAAGCTGCAAAGACCGAGGAGCAAAAGCGCGTAGGGCCGAAGGCCGCGGAAGCGCCCGACCGTTTCAAGGAAGAAAAATCCCACCAGGAAAAGCAGGCACGTCCCGAGCCATTGGCTCCGGAGCCATCAACCGGGGAAAACGAGCCGGAGCCGCCGGACGTCGCGCCAACGCCGACACGAAAGCCTGACATTGCAGAACCCGAGGCCCAGCCGCCAACCGTCGCCCCGCAGCCACCGCAAAAGCCGGCCGATGCGGACGAGGAGAAGATGCTGCCCGATCCGCGCTCGGCCGACGTGCCAGATGAAAAAATGCCGGCCGAGGAAGTCGCATGCCGCGAACGGTTAAAGACGCTCGGCGTCGAATTCGAAGAGCACAAGGCGGAAAGCCAGCCCGAAATCGGCTGTTCGATTCCCTACCCCATCGTGCTGAAGACCCTTGGAAAGTCGATCGCGATTGCCCCAGGCACCGAGCTCAACTGCAAGATGGCCGAGGCGACGGCGCGTTTTGCCGCCGATGTCATCCAGCCGGCGGCAAAGGCCGAATTCGGTGCGGACCTGAAATCGATCGGCCAGGCATCGGCTTTTGTCTGCCGGCCACGCAACGGCACACGAAAACTGTCGGAACACGCGTTCGGCAACGCGCTCGACATCGCCAGCTTCACGCTGTCGGACGGCAAGAAGATCGAGGTCGGCCCGGCGCCGCCGGAGAAAGACGCCAAATTCCTCAACAATGTTCGCAAGGCCGCCTGCGGACCCTTCAAGACGGTGCTCGGCCCAGGCGCCGACGCCGATCATTCCCTGCATTTCCATCTCGATCTCGAACCGCGCCGTCATGGCGGAACGTTCTGCCAGTGATCATGGCTGATCCAGGCCGCGTGCCGCAATTCGGCCGCAGGCATGAACGCGGACGCTGAGTTTTCCTTTACCCTTGATCGTTAAAATGCCGGATATCCATCAACGGGATTCCGCCAATGGCCGGCAAATTTCGGGCCGTGTTTTTCGCCACCGCGCGCCAGTCAAAATATGCAGCAATGCTGCCCGCCGGTCTGGCGCTGGCGGCGCTTTCCGCCTGCAACACCGGCAGTGTGCTGTCGCTGCAGCCGGCCGTCGACGTCGGCGCGCAGACGGCTGCCGTGCCGCAATATGCCGGCATGCAGAAGCTTGTCCCTTCCAATCCGTACATGACGCAGGCCGCTTATCCGCGCATGGACGAGCCGATGTCGCCCGTCGAGCAGATGCCGGCCAGCGAAACCGACTGCCGTCAGCAATTGAAGCGCCTCGATGTCGCCTACACCGACCTGGCGCCGATCCATGAAGGCCAGTGCGGCATCGATTATCCGGTCAAGGTCTCGGCCATCGGCAACATCCAGATGAAACCCGCCGCAACCCTGACCTGCGACATGGCAGCTACCTTTGCCGGCTGGACGAAGAACGAACTCGTTCCCTCCGCCCGCTGGCGTTATTTCTCCGGCGTCAAGACCATACACCAGGGCTCCAGCTATTCCTGCCGCCGGATTGCCGGCGAAGGCGTCCTGTCCGAACACGGCAAGGGCAATGCGCTCGACGTCATGAGCATCGAGCTCAACAATGGCGACGACATCGACGTGCGCAAGCCCGGCCTGTTCGCCTTCCGCACCCGTGGCTTCCTCAACAATGTGCGCGCCGACGGCTGCCAGTACTTCACCACCGTGCTCGGCCCCGGCTACAATTACGACCACCGCAACCATTTTCATTTCGACATCAAGAACCGCAAGAACGGTTATCGCGCCTGCCGTTAGATCGGTGCCGGGTATCCTTTGCCTGAATGCCATGACAACGCCTAATGTGATGCCGGAACATTTGAGCGGCATTCATGGGTCAACGAAGCGTTCGGCGACGCATTATGATCTGGGCGGCGACCTTGTTGGCCGCGTATCTGGCGCTCGCCTATTTCGCCGCACCGGAATTCTGGACGTTCCGCGATCGAGGTTTTCGCACGCATCGCTTCGAGATGCTGACGCACACGCCGCAAGGCATTCCGGGCGACCCGATCAATGTCGGCCTTGTCGGCACGCAGAAGGAGGTGGTCCACGCCTTTGCCGTTGCCGGCTGGGACACTGCCGACGCCGTCACCCTGAAGACCGCGATCGAGATCGGTGAAAGCGTGCTGTTCGACCACCCCTATCCCGATGCGCCGGTCAGCAGGCTGCTGTTCGATGGCCGTGCCCAGGATCTCGCCTTCGAAAAGCCGGAGGGCATCAGCGCCGACCGACGGCATCATGTCCGCTTCTGGCAGACCGATGCAAGCGGCGACGATGGCCGGCCGCTGTGGCTGGGCTCGGCCAGCTTCGATCGCGCCGTCGGCTTCAGCCACGACACCGGCGCCGTCACCCACCATATCGGCCCCGACATCGACGCCGAGCGCGATTTCCTGATGCGCGACCTGGCCACTGCCGGCATGCTGCTCTCGACCAGCGACATATCGGGCGTCGGCGCCACCAAGGCGGGACGCAATGGCGGCGGCGATCTCTATTTCACGGACGGCGAGGCAATTGTCGGCGTGTTGAAGCAGTTGCCATGACATCGCAAAAGTCAGGTCGTCGTGATCACGATCTTGCCGAACGGCCCTTTCTCCAGATGTTGCAAGGCCTGCGGCACCTCATCGAAGCCAAAAACCTTGTCGATGACCGGCTTGATCGCCAGCGCCTCGATCGCCTGATTCATACGCTCGAAAGCACGGCGATGGCCGATCGACAGGCCCTGCACGGTGATGCGGTTGCGCATGAAGGGCAGGATGGGAAAGCTGAGCTCCATCGCGCCCAGCAGGCCGATGATCGACAGCCGGCCGTCGGCGGCCAGCGCGTTCAGAGATCGCCTTGCATTGTCGCCGCCGACCATTTCCAGCACGTGGCTCACGCCCAGCCCGTTCGTCAGCTCACGCGCGGCATCGTCCCAGGCCGGTTGCGTGCGGTAGTTGATCCCTTGCCAGGCGCCAAGCTTTCTCGCCCGCTCAAGCTTTTCATCACTGCTTGAGGTGACGATGGCGCGCAGGCCGAACGCAGTGGCGAACTGCAGCGCAAACAGCGACACGCCGCCGGTGCCCTGGATCAGAATGGTCTGACCCGGCACCGGTTTGGTCGCCTCGGCCATGGCGAACCAGGCCGTCAGCGCCGCGATCGGCAATGTCGCGGCCTCGATGTCGCCGAGCGACGGCGGCGCCAGCACCGCGGCGTCCTCGCCGAAGATGACATGATCGGAAAGCATACCCGACAGCGACGACCCCAGCGTGTGCTTATGCAGCACCGGCGGTGCGTCGCCATCCGGCCAATCGGCGATCACCTGGCCAAGCACGCGCTGGCCGACCTGAAAGCGGCTGACCGCACTGCCGACGGCCACCACTTCGCCCACCGCGTCGGATGTCGGCACGAAGGGAAAGGCAAGGTCGGGGATCAGCACGCCGTCCACGATCATCTTGTCCTTGTAGTTGAGCGATACGGCCTTGGTCCGCACCAGCAAATCGTGCGGCCCTGGCTCGGGCACCTTGCCTTCCACCTGGCTTAGCCTGGACAGGCCAAAACCGCTCATCTGCCAGGATCTGTTGATTGGGGTGCTCATGTCGTCTCGCGCTCCGTGCATTGATGCCAGGCGAGACATTTATGCCTTTCGACTATAGAAAATAGTGCTTCCGTGCGGTATAATTTGACACTGATTGCGGACTAAAAGTCGACAATAGGAAATCGCCATGGAAACGGCCGACCTGCAAGGCACCGTTGCGTTTGTTCAGGCGGTGGAGGCCGGCAGCTTCACTAGCGCCGGCGAGCGGCTGCATGTGACGAAGTCGGCGATCGGCAAATCGATCGCGCAGCTGGAGCAGAGGCTCGGCGTTCGCTTGCTGAACCGCACCACCCGCAGTCTCAGTCCGACCAGCGAAGGCATCAGCTACTATGAAGCCTGCGTCCGGGCCCTGGCCGAGATCGAAGCCGCACAGTCGCTGCTCGCCTCGCGTCGGCAGGTCCCGTCTGGCCGGCTTCGGGTCGACGTGCCGCTGGCCTTCGGCCGACGCTGCGTCGCTCCCGTGCTGTTCGAGATTTCGAGGAAATTTCCGGACCTGACGGTTGAAATCTCCTTCAATGACCGCCGCGTCGACCTGATCGAGGAGGGCATCGACCTGGCGATCCGCATGGGCGAACTCGACGACAGCCTGTCGCTAGCGGCCAGGCGCCTCTATGCTCAGCGCTCGGCCATATGCGCGGCTCCCGACTATCTCGACAGGCACGGCCGGCCGCAATCGGTCGAGGATCTCGCCGATCACAGCGTCATTGGCTACGGTCGCGAGGGCATCGTCCGCCCCTGGGTGATCAGACATTCCGACGGCCATCTCGCAACCTTCGTGCCCAAGGCGCGGCTCGTTCTCGGCCATGGCGAACCGATGCTGGATGCGGCGCTCGCCGGCTGCGGCATCGCCTTCCTGCCGACATGGCTGGCCGCCGACAGCCTCAAAAGCGGCGATCTCGAAATGGTGCTGTCGGAATGCCTGGTCGAGAACATCGTCGTGCATGCCGTCTGGCCGGTGACGCGCGCGCTCACGCCAAAGGTGCGGGTTGTCGTCGACGCCCTCGTCGAACATTTTTCGGCGCCGCCCTGGGATGCCGCGTGAGCGAAATACCGGTCATTTCTCAAAAATCACGCCGGACTATTTTCGAAGACCGCGCCACAATGCTATTGACCGCTCATGTTATACGTCGAAATCGCTATCGTGGTCGTCCTCATCTGCGTGAACGGCCTTTTGTCGATGTCCGAGCTCGCCATCGTCTCGTCGCGCCCGGCCAGGCTGAAAGCGATGATCGACCGCGGCACCAATGGCGCCGGCCGCGCCCTTGATCTTGGCTCAAATCCCGGCAAGTTCCTGTCCTCGGTGCAGATCGGCATCACCTTGGTCGGCGTCCTCTCCGGCGCCTTTTCCGGCGCCACGCTCGGCGAACGGCTGGCGCAGTTCCTGGCTTCGACCGGCATCCGCGAGACTGTCGCCGACCCGCTCGGCGTCGGCATCGTCGTTGCTATCATCACCTATTTCTCGCTGATCGTCGGCGAGCTGGTGCCCAAGCAGATCGCGTTGCGTGATCCCGAGCGGGTCGCCGCCAGGGTCGCTCCGGCGATGACCATCCTCGCCACGGTGTCGGCGCCGCTGGTCTTCCTGCTCGACTTCTCCGGCCGCACCATATTGTGGCTGCTCGGTCAGCGCGGCGAAAGCGAGGAAAAGGTCACCGACGAGGAGATCAAGATGCTGGTCGCCGAGGCCGAGCATCACGGCACCATCGAATCCGACGAGCGGCGCATGATCGCCGGCGTCATGCGGCTTGGCGACCGCGCCGTGCGCGCGGTGATGACGCCGCGCACCGAAGTCGACTGGATCAATCTGCAATCCGACGAGGCGGCCATCCGCAAGCTGCTCATGGAAACCCAGCATTCGCGCCTGCCGGCAGGCGACGGCGGCGTCGACGTCATGGTCGGCGTCGTCCAGACGCGTGATGTGCTGGCCGCACTGCTTGCCGGCCGCGTGCTCGATCCGCGCAGGCATGTGCGCGCAGCCCCCATCGTCTACGACCAGGCCGACGCGCTCGATGTGCTGCAGAAGCTAAAGGAATCCGACGTGCCGATGGCGCTGGTGCATGACGAATACGGCCATTTCGAAGGCATCGTCACCCCGGCCGACATTCTGGAAGCCATCACCGGCGTGTTCCGCGCCGACACCGACGCCGGCGACGAGGAAAACGCGGTCAAGCGCGAGGACGGCTCGTGGCTGCTCGCCGGCTACATGCAGGCCGACGAGATGGCCGACATTCTCGGCATCGACCTGCCGGAAAACCGCGATTACGAAACCGTCGCCGGCTATGTGCTGTCGCATATGCACCATCTGCCGGCGACTGGCGAATGCGTCGACGCGCAGGGCTGGCGCTTCGAGGTGGTCGATCTCGACGGCCGCCGCATCGACAAGCTGATCGCCACCCGCCTGGCCGGCGCCCCTCGCGAGGCGGTGCGCTGACGGTCGACGCGATTTGCGGCATTTCGCTCTATCGTTCCCAGAAGGACTTGGCGATCTCTCCCTCGACCTGCTGTATCGTCAGGCCGATATCGTCGATCAGATGCGGATTGTCCTTCGACATTTGCCTGAGCTGCCAGCGAAAGCGTATCCGCTCGCGCCAAGTCCGATCGTGCCAGCTCGCGATGATGCTTCGCAGGGTCTTCAGGAGCCGGCGCGATGCCGGCCGCACAGGCGTTCCCGGCCGCGCTGCACAAGTGAGGGTATTGGTCATGGCAACCTCCATATGGTTTGAGGGCCTGGGCTCTCGATGGGGTTGAATTCTGCGCGATACGGACGGCGCCGTAATTAAGCCCTCCCAAATAGTTCCCAAAACTTCCAAACGAGCTAGAGCGGCCCTATAGATGCGCCTATGCAGGGATCGCGTTTTGCCTTTGGTCCGTTCGTGCTTGATCCGCGTGCGGGAACGCTGCTTCGGAACGATGTCCCCGTTGCCGTCGGCTATCGCGGGCTGAGCCTGCTTGCGGCACTCGTCGGGCGGCCCGGCGAAATCCTCGGAAAAGCCGAACTGATGGACGCCGCGTGGCCGGGCACGGCCGTCGAGGAAGGCAATCTCACCGTCCAGATCGCGCAGCTGCGCAAGCTGCTTGGCCCCGTCGGCGACAACGGCGAATGGATATCCACCGTTCCGCGCGTCGGCTACCGTTTCACGGGGGCCGTCGAACAGCTGGGCGAGGCCAGGCGAAAACCCTTGCCGCTGCCCGACAAACCGTCGATAGCCGTGCTGCCCTTCGTCAATTTCAGCAACGATCCCGAGCAGGATCCCTTCGTGGATGGGTTGACGGAAGACCTGATCACCGACCTGTCCAGAATCTCCGGCCTGTTCGTCATCGCCCGCAACTCGACCTTTGCCTACAAGGGAAAAGCGATGGACGTGCGCGAGATCGCCGGGGATCTTGGCGTGCGCTACCTGTTGGAAGGCAGTGCAAGACGCGCCGCGGGGCGCGTGCGCATCAACGCACAGCTGGTCGACGCGATGAGTGGCGATCATCTGTGGGCGGAACGCTTCGATCGCGGCCTGGAGGATATCTTTGCCGTTCAAGACGAGGTGACGGCCAAGATCGTGGAAGCGCTGCTTGGCCGGCTGCGCGCGCCGCCGCCGCGCAATCGGCCGCGAAATCTGGAGGCCTACGACCTCTGCGTGCGGGCGCGAAAGCTGATCGACGACTCGCCGCAGATGGCGCAGGAAGCGCATCTGATGCTGACGCGCGCGGTGTCGCTCGATCCTGATTATGCCGAGCCCTATCGTTGGCTTGCCATGAACCACTGGATGGGACAGGTGCATTGGGGCGGACCAACCGAGGCTGCCCGCAGCGTTGCCCTGGAGCTGGCGCGCAAGGCGGTGGCGATCGATCCCAACGACGCCGGTTGTCGCTGGATCCTGGCTTATCTGCTTGCTTATGAGCGCAGCTTCACTGAAGCGGATGCGGAATTCGCCAAAGCGATCGAGCTCGACCCGAACGAGGCCGACACCTGGGCGGCATTGTCCGACATCGCGGTCCTGGCCGGACGGGTCGAAGAGGGCCTCGAGCACATCGGCAAGGCGTTCCGGCTGAACCCGTTTCCGGCGAGCTGGTACTATCTGACGCTCGGCCAGGCGCAATATGCGGCGCGCGACTACCAAGCCGCGATCGAGACGTTGCGCCGTGACGAGACCTATCGCACAAGCTCACGCCGTTTCCTGGCGGCAAGCATGGCCCAACTCGGCCGGCTCGACGAGGCGCGCGCAGAGGCTGAACTGTTCCTCGTCGGCAACCCGCATTTCACAACCCATCACTGGGCGACGACCGAGCCATTCCGCGACGCCGCTACGCTCGAGCATTTCGTCGATGGTTTTCGCAAGGCCGGTCTTCCGGAGTGACGCGCCGGCATCCGGCCCGCCCGCAGCAAAGGCGACGTGGTGCGCTAACCCAGTCTAGACGTCGGTATGATCTCGGTGGCGCGACACCTTCTCGCGGTTGCCGCAGGTGCGCATGCTGCACCAGCGCCGCTTGCCGCCTCGCGACGTATCGAGGAAAAGCCAGCCACAGCGAGGGCAGGAATGCAGCCTGTCGCGCGGCAGGGTGAAGAATGCTTCGATGGACAGCATGGCCAGCAACGCGGTGACGGCGTCCGGATCGCGCCACCGGCCAAGGGCAAGCTCCGGCCTGGTGCCATCCAGCTCGATAGACCCGGCGGCAAGCGAGCTTGCCGTGCGCGAGAACAACACGCCGAGCGGTTCGACCGCAGACGGTTTGCCCGCGGCGATTGGATCGAAAACCTGAAATGACGCCTCCCGCATTTCGCGGACCCCTTCCACGAACCGCCCATCCGCTATCTCGGCAACGGCCTGCGCCTGGCGATCGTCGGCAAGCCCTGAGGCGCTGAACCAGTTCGCAACATCCCGGACGGACTTGAAGAGTTCATTGTCTGCTGCCGGCGCCCGCCGGTCGAACACGGCGTTCGACAGGTCCAAAGCGGGATGCCCGCCTATGAAGTGATCCGGTACCCATTCGGTGTATGCATCGCCCATGGAACATAACCTCATTAACCGGATTATACGGTTACATGATGTAACCACTATCATACGGATACGTGGTGTCAAAGCCAGCGCGTCGCCAGATCGGCGCGGAACCCCTGGGAGGGAGAGGATGTGCAGCAATCGTTACAAGACCCGCCACGAAACCATCAATGTCGACGGCCTCGACATCTTCTACCGTCATGCCGGCGATCCCCGCAGACCGGCAATCCTGCTGCTGCACGGATATCCGACTTCGTCGCACGTCTATCGCAATGTCATCGAACCGCTGGCGGAGACAGCCTATGTGGTGGCGCCGGATCTGCCCGGTTTCGGCTTTTCGTCCGCCCCTTCCATCGATGCCTATGACTACACGTTCGACAACCTGGCCAGCACGATCGAAGCCTTCATCGAGGCCCTCGGCCTCCAGCGATTCTTCCTCCACATCACTGACTTCGGCACGCCCGTCGGCTATCATCTCGCCACACGGCGTCCGGATCGCATCCTCGGCCTGATCGCCCAGGACAGCAACGCTCATGACGAGGGGCTGGGACCGGAATGGGACGCGCCGAAGGCGTTCTTCGCCGAACCGACTGAAGAAAACCGCGCCAAACTGCCGGACTGGATGAATTTCGAGGGGACCCGAAACCAATATATCGGCGGTCTCCCCGAGCGTCTGAAAGTGTTGTTTCCGCCCGAGGGTTGGTATCTCGATACGGAGCGCCTGGCGAGGCCCGGCAACACCGACATTCAGTTCGAACTCTTCACCGATTATGGCTCGCACATCGCGCGCTTCCCGGCCATCCAGGCCTATCTCCGCGACCAACAGCCAGCATGCCTGGTGCTGTGGGGGCGCCACGACGCCTTCTTCGCGCTGGACGAGATCATGGCCTACAGCCGCGATCTCGACGCCGTCGAAATCCATGTCTTTGAGAGCGGGCACATGCTTCTCGAAACGCATCATCGCCAATGCGCGGCTCTCATCGCTCACTTCATGCACGAGGTGGAGACTGGGGTATTTCGCGATCCTGCGGGGCGTTGAACGTCGACGTTCAAACCGCCACTTCGATGGGCTCGGCAAGCCTGGGATTGGCCCGCGCGGCGATCAGGCAGCCGGCGACGATCAGGCACGCTCCCGTCAGCGTGGTCCAGGTCGCCTCCTCGCCGAAGAAGAACCAGCCAAGCGCGACCGCCCAGATGAAGGCCGAGTATTCCGTCGGGATCAGATATTGCGCTTCGGCGCGGGCGTAGGACCAGCTCATCAGGAATTGCCCGGCGAGCGACAGCACCGTCACCCCGGCCAAAGGAAGCCAAAGATCGCTCGGCAGGGCGACGGCAAGCCAGGGTGCCGCGAGGCCTAGCAGGATGGCAACGCAAAGGTTCTGGAACAGCATGATCTCGATCGGCTTGGCCAACTGCGCCTGTTGCCGGGCGAGGATCAGATTGTATCCGTAGAACACCGTCGACACGAGCACCGCTGCCGTGCCGAGCATGGCGTCCTGCGAATAGTCTGCCTGCCCGAACTGGCCGGCCATGATGATGGCGACGCCGGCGATGCCGGCCAACGATGCCCAGACAGCCTGGCGTCGGATCCGTTCGCCCAGCAGTAGCGCGGCGAGAAACAGCGCAAACAAGGGCGCCACGAAGCTGAGCCCGATCGCCTCCGCGAGCGGCAGCCTGGCCAAGCCCCAGAAGAAGGATATCAGCACGACGCCGACAATTGCGGCACGCAGCGCATGCAGCCTCAGCACCGGAATGGTCGGCTTTAAGCGTGGTCCCGCCAACCAGGCTGCGCCCGCGACCACGGCCGCGACCATGCTGCGCCACAGCAAGGTGTTGTAGACCCCGACCGCGATGACCAGGATCTTCATCGCCGCATCCATCCCGGACAGCAGGAAGATCGCAAGCGCGCATACGAGCACCGGGATCATCGGGGAAACGGCGCCGGTCAGGCTGGATGTCTTCACGGCTTCACTCATGTGACGGATCGCAGCCGGATATATCAGGGCAAAGGGCGCGACCAGATGGCAGCCCGGTCGATGTAGCAGTCCAACCCCGATTGGGCCGAGGCTATCGTGACATCAGGGTATCAGCACCATGCCGGCGAGTTGAACGAAACGGACCGCCTCGCCGACTGCATCATCCGGCCACGGCAGGCGACGCACGCACACATGGCACAGATCGAATTGACGGGGCGGGTTGCCGACGCAGCTGGCCCGTCGCATGTTGCCGGTTGTCTACAGACGGATCGGAAAAAATGCACCGCATGGCTTCGGGCGACCTTTATCAGACCTACGATCTTGGTGACTTGCGCATCACCTCCTTGCGCGATGGCTATGTCGACATGCCGATCGGACGGCTTCGGCAACCCGGCGACAAGCCGTTTGGCGATGAATTGCCGCAACAAGTCGCATTGGTTGATGGTCAACTCAGACTGTCCGTCAATGCCTTCGCGATTGACGATGGAGACGGAATCATCCTGATCGATACCGGTGCCTCGAACGCCTGGCATCCCACCATGGGCCGACTTCCCGAGGCGCTGGACGAAGCTGGCATCGATGCCGGACGAGTTCGTGCCGTCTGTTTCACCCACACCCATCTCGACCACATCCACGGTCTTGTGCTTGCCGACGGCCGCGACGCTTTCCCGCGCCTGGCGCGCTTGCTCGTTCCCGGGGAAGAACTTGGCTTTTTTCGCGCCGAAGTGCGGCTCGAACGATTTCACAGCATGGCGGAACCATTCGAGGCCGGAGACCGTATCGGGACAGATGTCGACATTGTCGAAGCCCATGGCCATGAAGCGGGACACAGCTGCTTTCGTGTTTCGAGCGGTGGCGAACGCATTCTGATTTGGGGCGACACCGTTCACGTCCCATCGCTCCAGTTCGATCGACCTGAGGTGACGTGGGAATTCGATGCCGATCAGGACCAGGCGCGCGAAAGCCGGTTGCGGTTGCTGGCGCTTGCTGCCGACGATCATTGTTTCGTTGCCGGCGCGCATCTGGATTCGCCCGGTGTCGGCCGCGTCGTCCGATCCGGCGCCAGCTTTCGGTTTGAGCCGTTATAATTGAAAAAGGGCGGCGCAAGCGCCGCCCCGGATCCTTGGGAGGATAATTCGAACCGGCGGTCAGGCCGCCTTGACTTCCTCGGCGACGGCGTCGGCCTGACGCGCTGCCTTGAGCACCTTGGCCCACCACGCAACGTCGTTGACCAGCGCCGTGGCGGCCTGGTTCAGATGCTCGAGGTCTTCCAGCTTCTTCTCGCCCTGGCGCACGGCGAGGAAATCGCCCCAGGCGATATGGACGGCCGACTTGACCGGCGCCATCTGCAATTCGACGGCATGAAGGCGGAGCTGTTCGACGGCGCGAGCGCCACCGACGCTGCCATAGCCGACGAAGCCGGCCGGCTTCTTGTTCCATTCATTGGCGGCGTAGTCGATGGCATTCTTCAGCACCGCCGTCGGGCCATGATTGTATTCGGCGGCGGTGAAGATGAAGCCGTCGAATTCGGCGACCTTCTTCTGCCAGCGCTGTGCCACTTCGTTCTGCGACGGCGCCCATGCGGAGGATGCGACCTCGTCGAAGAACGGCAGCGGGAAGTCGCGAAGGTCGACGATCTCGACATCGATGTCGGCATGCGACTTGGCGATCTTGGCGATCCACTGGGTTGGCACATCGGCGAAACGAGCGGCGCGCGTCGATCCGACGACGATGGCAATTTTGGGTTTGGACATAAGGGCTCTCCTTGCACGAAGTACTGGTATCATTTGGATACCTGCGCTATATGAGATACTGCAAACGCGATGCACAAGAAGGCACTTTTTTGTTACCGAGGCACCCACACCGCTCCGAAGACTGCCGCGCCATCTCGGAAATCCTGCAGCGCGTCGGCGACAAATGGACCGTTCTGGTCGTCGGCAAGCTGGGCGACGGACCGCTGCGTTTCAACGAATTGCGCGCAGCCGTCGGCGGCATCTCGCAGAAGATGCTGACCACCACCTTGCGCGGGCTGGAGCGTGACGGCTTCGTCACCCGCACCGTGTTTCCAACCATTCCGCCGCGCGTCGATTATGAGCTGACCGAGCTCGGCCACGAGCTGCTGATCCCCGTCAGCGCACTGAGCGAATGGGCGCGCGCCAACACCATGCGCGTCAAGGCGGCGCGCGAAAAATTCGACGGCGCCCGCGTCTGAAACCCTTTCGCCGCAAGGGATTCAGCCCCGCACGCAACATCCGGCTTGTCTGATCGGAAATTCTATCTCGGCTGCGCGGATCGTTGAACCGAATGCACGCGCCGGTTTGGCTGGCGGATTGCCGCTCATGCGGTCCCCTGACGGCTGCCGCTCAGGCTCCTGATGCGCGCACATCGCATCGCGCGGCGGCACAGGTATCACACCGTGCGCCCCGCTCGCCAGGAGCCTGTCCTCCACGCGTGCAGGCGACGCGCGAGATGTCTTCCTTCACCTCCGCGTAAGCGGTCACGCCGAGCAGGCAGGTCGTCGCGACCAGGGCCGCCACGAGCCAACCGTTCAGCAGATGTTGACGCATTGTCTCTCCTCCGATTGCAGCAGGATCGGGCATGGAGGCAACCGTTGGATGTCACGAAAAGCGCCTCCCGCACGGGCGCTGTTACAAATGACCAAGCCTGGGAGAAACGGCTTGCCTCAGCCTTCGGCGGGAACCGCTTTCGGCTTGCCCTCGCCATCCAGCGCCACCATGACGAAATCGGCATGGGTGACCTTCTCCATCAGGTCGGAGAGGTAGCGCTGCGCCCAGGCCTCGACCTTGAGCGTCATCGAAGTGCGGCCGACGCGCTCGACATGGGTGTAAATGCACAGCGTGTCGCCGATCTTCATCGGCTTGGCGAACGACATCTCTTTCACCGCCGCCGTCACGACGCGGCCCTTGGCGCGCTCGGCGGCGCGGATGCCGCAGGCCAGATCCATCTGCGCCATCACCCAGCCGCCGAAGATGTCGCCCGCCGCATTGGCGTCCGAAGGCATGGCCAGGGTGCGCAGCGTCAGATCGCCAAGCGGCCGTCCTTCAGCGTAGTGCACCATGCGAGAAATCCTTCGAGACTGGCTGCCCTCGATCCCGTATCGTCACGGCGCCAGAA
>NZ_RZQE01000860.1:0-1355 GCF_004022955.1 Mesorhizobium sp. M7A.F.Ca.US.002.01.1.1
TTTTCATTGATTGGGTGCCGCGGCGTTTTTCACGGGAGGGCGGCTGGACGGATCGGCCGGCTTTGCGCATGGTCGGCGGGAAAGCCTGGAACCGGACCATGGAAGTCGCTGTCTTCATTCTGGTCGTGCTCGTCTTCGTGGCGCTTTCCGGCGCGCTGGTTCGCCTGGTGCGGGTGCCGTTGCCGGTGCTGCAGATTGCGATCGGTGCCGCGCTCGCCTGGCCGGTGCGCGGCATCCATGTCGAGATCAATCCGGAACTGTTCCTGCTGGTGTTCATTCCGCCGCTGCTGTTCGGCGATGCCTATGGCGCACCGAAGCGTGAACTGATGGCGCTGCGCGGACCGATCCTGGATCTGGCCATAGGGCTGGTCTTCTTCACCATCGTCGGCTTCGGCTACGCCTTGCATTGGCTAGTGCCGAGCATCCCTCTGGTGGTCGCTTTTGCGCTTGCCGCGGTGCTGTCGCCGACCGACGCGGTGGCCGTGTCCTCGATCGTCGACAGGAATGTCGTCCCGGCGCGGCTGATGCACATTCTCGAAGGCGAGTCGCTGCTCAACGACGCTTCAGGCCTCGTCATGTTCCGCTTCGCCGTCGCAGCAGTGCTGACCGGCAGCTTTTCCCTTGCCGCGGCTTCGCTCAGTTTTCTCTATGCCGTGGCGATTGGCATCCTGATCGGCGTCGCGGCACTGTTCGTTGCCGCCAAGCTGCTGCAATTGCTCAACCGGATCGGCGGCGTGCCGGCCGAAGCGCAGGTGCTGGTGATGGTTCTGCTGCCCTTCATCGCCTATCTCGGCGCCGAGCATGTCGGAGCGTCCGGTATTCTGGCGGCTGTTACCGCCGGCCTGCTCACCGGCGGCTCCGGCGTGTTTCGCTTCCTCGGCGTCTCGGCCCGCATGCAGACGATGTCGCTGTGGACGACGCTTTCCTTCGTTTTCAACGGTGCTCTCTTCATCGTGCTCGGCCTGCAGCTTCCCGACATCATCCGCCATGTGCCGCCGGAACTCATGAGCCTGCACCCGATTATCCAGCCGATCGCGACCGTCGTGGCGCTGACGCTGTGCCTGATCGCGTTGCGCTTCCTGTGGATATGGGTAGGCGATCTCGCAGCCGGCATCGCCGCACGTCTGGGCAAGCGCAAGGTGGAGCCGTTCGGGTTGCGCGTGCGGCTCGCCGGTTCGGTGGCCGGCGTGCGCGGCGCCATCACGCTGGCCGGCATATTGTCGCTGCCGCTCGCCATGCCGGACGGCTCGCCGTTCCCGGCACGCGATCTGGTCATTTTCCTGGCCGCCGGCGTCATCATCTGTTCGCTGGTCTTCGCCAGTCTCGCTCTGCCGACGATCGCCAGGGGGCTGGTC
>NZ_RZQE01000861.1:0-1350 GCF_004022955.1 Mesorhizobium sp. M7A.F.Ca.US.002.01.1.1
CGGTGGGCGAGACGCTGCGAATATTCGAGCTGGCGCAACTCGTCGGGCAGGCCGATGAGCACATTGGAATCGGAGCCGACGCCGTAGCGGCCGCCATGTTCCCTGAACAGCGGCGCGGCAAAAGTGCCGTCACCGAGATTGGCCTCGGTGATCGGGCATAGGCCGGCGATGGCACCGCTTTTGGCCATGGCAACGGTTTCAGCATCGGTCATGTGGGTGGCGTGGATCAGGCACCAGCGCTTGTCGACTTTGGCATTGGCCAGCAGAAATTCGACCGGCCGCGCGCCCGACCAGGCAAGGCAATCCTCGACTTCTTTCACCTGCTCGGCAATGTGGATGTGGATAGGCCCGTCCGGCGCTAGGGCAGTCACGTCAAACAGTTCTTCCGGTGTCGCGGCGCGAAGGCTGTGCGGAGCGACGCCGACAACAGCCTGATTCAACGCGCGAACCGATTCGCGGCATTTCTCAACAAGCCGCGAGAATCGATTCACATCGTTGATGAATCGCCGCTGGCCTTCGTTTGGTGCGGCACCGCCGAAAGACGAGTGCGCATAAAACACCGGCAAAAGCGTCAGGCCGATGCCTGCCTCGCCGGCCGCGGCCGCGATGCGCTCGGCCATCTCGGCTGGGTTGGCGTAGGGTTTTCCGTCGCGGTCGTGATGCAGATAGTGAAATTCGCCGACGCGGGAAAAACCGGCCTCCAGCATCTCGACATAGAGTTGTGCGGCAACCGCCTCGACCTGATCGGGCGTCATCGACAGGGCGAAACGGTACATCACCTCGCGCCAGCTCCAGAAACTGTCGGCGGAGGGGCCGCGAAGCTCGGCAAGGCCGGCCATGCCGCGCTGGAAGGCATGGCTGTGCAAATCGGGCATGCCGGGCAACAGGATCGCGTGACGTTCGTCGCCGGCTGCCGCAGCAGCGCCAGGCTGAACGGCTGTGATGCGTCCCTCAGCCAGGGTAAGCCGCACATTTTCGCGCCAGCCATCGGGAAGGAGCGCCTGTTCCGCAAAGATCGCTGCCACTTTTCTCTCCGGTTCTCTGTGTCTCATGCGATGAAGGCACTTGCAGTGCGTTTCAATATGTATATACATAATCGTCATCGATTGAAACGGAAAAGATGATGGCTGCAAAGAGCAAAAGCCGGGCAGGGGATCTTCGTCTGTGGCGCAATGCGCGGCTGACGACAATGGCCGACGGGTCTGCCGGACTTGGCGTCGTCGAACATGGCGCGGTCGCTGCGCGTGACGGCCGCATTGTTTATGCCGGCCCCGAGTCGGAGCTGCCCCCGACACTGGCCCAGGGCGCCGAGACGGTTGATTGCGAGGGCCGCTGGATCACACCCGGCCT
>NZ_RZQE01000862.1:0-1343 GCF_004022955.1 Mesorhizobium sp. M7A.F.Ca.US.002.01.1.1
ATATTATCCTGGGCTACGAGATTTCACGCATACCGGTGAAAATGATCGCCAACATTCCGCCCGACAAATTTTCAAGCGACGATACGTCGATTGTGGTGCGCCTGAAGAAGGGCGCCGACGGCTATTGGCAGCCGACGGCCGCCTGGTTCGGCAAGGCGCCAACGATGGCAACCGCCGACGAGGCCGATATTCTAGGCCACATCGCCGAAGGCTGGGACCTTCGCGGCGAAGAGGCGACCATCGCGCCGGACTATGGCATCGAGCGCTTCTATCTGCCGGAAGGCGAGGGGATGGCGATCCAGAACGACATGCGGGTGCGGCCATTCGGCATCCGTCTTGCGCTTGCCGGCGACGGCACCGCACAGATCAAGGCGCTGGTCGACGGCGACAAGACGCTGTTCGAGGAACCACTCTACTAGGTCCCTTATTTCCGATGGTGTGAAGCATGCCAGTTAGCCTGTCGACGCGTGACGACATCAACCTCGACACTGTCTTCCGCGTCGCCTGGAAGAAGGACACGGTGGAGATCAGCGAGAAGGCCTTGCAGCGCATCGCCGAATGCCGCGCCTCGTTTCTGAAGCTGATCGAATCCGATCCGCCACCGGTCATCTATGGCGTCACAACCGCCATGGGGGAATTGGCAAGCCGAAAGCTCGAACCTGACGAGCGTGATCGCCATGCGCGCATCAAGGCGTTTGCCGCCGCCACCTCGTTCGGCGATCCCTTGCCGGATCGCGTGGTCAGGGCGATCGTGCTTGCCCGTCTGACAAACTTCATCGAGGGCAACGCCGCCACCACGCCGCGCATCGCGCTAGCCGTGGCCGCGATGCTCGACGGTGAGCCGATGCCTGTCGTGCCGGCCTCCGGCCAGGGCGGCGCCGGTGAGATCCTGGCGCTCTATCCCTTGTTTGCAGAACTTTCGACGCGCTTCGACCTCGAGGTCAAGGAACGCGGCTCGCTCATCAACGGCTCGCCCTGCGCCGCCGCTTTGGTGGCCGACGCAGCGCTCGCGGGGCGCCGCCGCATCCGCATGGCGCAAAAAGTGTTCGCGCTGTCGATCGAAGCGTTTCGCGCGCCGCTCGAGCACTATGACGCGGCGCTCGACACGCTCTGGGGCGATGAGCATGAGACGGCTGCCCTGCAGGGATTGCGGGAGTTTCTGGTTGGCGCCGGCGATGGGCGACGCAACTATCAGGCGCCGGTCAGCTACCGCATCGTGCCGCGCGTCCTCGGCCAGGCGCATCGTGCGCTGGCGACGGCCGAGCGGGCGGCCAATGTGTCGCTGGCCTCGGTATCGGACAATCCCGTCTACATCCCGCCCGACGATGCACATCGGCTCGGCC
>NZ_RZQE01000863.1:0-1343 GCF_004022955.1 Mesorhizobium sp. M7A.F.Ca.US.002.01.1.1
GCACATGTCGGGTCGCTCGGAGCGGATGTGGAAGAGAAGATCGCCGGCGGTCGAAGGCGCCGAATGAACGGCACCCTTGATCGGCGCGAACGGTTTCAGTTCCAGCGGCCGCCGGTCTGGAGAGAGACGATCCCAGAGATCGCGGCCGATGCCGGCGATGCACGACAGCCGCCCGGAAAGGTCGCGGAATCCGACATTTTTGACGAGATCGTCGAGCCCGCCGAGCACGGAGGCAACCTTGGCGAGCGCGCTCTGCCCACTGGCGACGGTGACGACAAGAAAGACCGCCGAAAGCGACAGCGGAGCGTCGACACTTTGCGCATCGATCGGCACGCGATCCCAGTTCTTGCCCGACATCCGATTTCTCCGCTTCGCCGGGATTTGTTTCAGATCACCGGAGATCGCGCAACTGGATGAATTGCCTCTTTATCGACACGCGGATGCGGGTAGAGTGCGGCGGAAATTCAACCAACCTGTTCGGAGCTGATGCTCGCACGCCTGTTCGTGATCTTCGGTGGCCTGTTCGTGCTGGTGCTGTGTGCGGCGCTGGTGGTGCCGTATTTTATCGACTGGACCGGCTACCGCGCCGACTTCGAGCGCGAGGCGAGCGCCATTCTCGGCCGCAAGGTGACCGTGCAGGGCGACGCCACGGCAAGGCTGTTGCCGTTCCCTTCGGTGACCTTCTCGAATGTCGCCGTCGCCGGCGGCCCCAACGGCCAGCCGGCCATGACGGTCGAGACGTTTTCGATGGATGCGGAACTGGCGCCCTTCCTGCGCGGTGAAGTGCTGATCTTCGACATGCGGCTGGTGCGGCCGAAAGCGACCATCGATATCGCCAATGACGGCACTGTCGACTGGGCGATACGGCCGTCCTCGCCCTTCGACCCCAGCCAGATCTCGATCGAGAAGCTGACGGTGACGGAGGGTCAGATCGAAGTTCGCCATGCCGCTGGCGGGCGCAGCCATCTGTTTTCCGAGATCAATTCGACCGTCTCGGCCAAGTCGCTGGCCGGCCCATGGCGCATGGACGGCACGCTGCGGCTGGACGGGTTGCGCACCGCGGTCACCGCGTCCACCGGCAAGGCCGAAGGCTCAGGACAGATGCGGTTTCGGCTGAAGGCCGATCCGGACGCCTATCCGCTGGTCATCGAGACCGACGGCAATGCCGGCATCGTCAATGGGGCTGCCGTCTACTCCGGCCAGTTCAAAATCTCCGGTGCCGACAAGAACAGCGCCGAGCTGCGCGGCACCGATGGCGAGACGGTGAAAGTCTCGGCCGGTAAGCCCGATCCGGGCTTTCGGCTGAACGGCAAATTTTCGCTCGACCACCAGAAACTCGGGGT
>NZ_RZQE01000864.1:0-1338 GCF_004022955.1 Mesorhizobium sp. M7A.F.Ca.US.002.01.1.1
ACCGTATCCAGCTCGGCGGCACGCCGGTGGTGCGCAAGGCGATCACCGCCGGCGAGATCGACATCTATCCCGAATACACCGGCAACGCCGCCTTCTTCTTCGAGAAGGCCGACGACCCGGTCTGGAAGGATGCCGCCAAGGCCTATGAAACGGCCAAGAAGCTCGACTACGACGCCAACAAGATCGTCTGGCTGTCGCCGTCGCCCGCAAACAACACCTGGGCGATCGCGCTGCGCAAGGAAGTCGCCGAGACCAACAAGCTCGCCACGCTCACCGACTTCGGCAAATATGTCGCGGGCGGCGGTCAGGTGGTGCTGGCGGCTTCCGCCGAGTTCGTCAATTCGGCGGCTGCACTGCCGGCCTTCCAGACCACCTATGGCTTCACGCTGAAGCCGGACCAACTGATCACTCTCTCGGGCGGCGACACCGCGGCAACCATCGCCGCGGCCGCCAACCAGACCAACGGCGCCAATGCGGCCATGGTCTACGGCACCGATGGCGGCATCGCACCGTCCGGGCTCGTCGTGCTCGACGACGACAAGGGCGTGCAGCCGGTCTACCAGCCGGCGCCGATCATCCGCGAAGCGGTGCTGAAGCAACATCCCGAGATCGAGACGCTGCTGAAGCCGGTCTTCGCCAAGCTCGACCTCGTCACGCTGCAGGAGCTGAATGGTCGCGTGCAGGTCGGCGGCGAGCCGGTCAAGGGCGTCGCCGAGGACTTTTTGAAGAAGAACGGCTTCCTGAAGTAGGACGATTCCGGCGCGCCGCTTTCGTGGCGCGCCGGATCGACTGACGGGGGAGGGCGTGAACATCCGCTTCGACAAGCTCGGCGTGGTCATCGCCGCTATATCAGCCTACGCGGCTTTTGCCGCGCCCTTTGCCACGTTCCGTGCCAACCGCATCGTCCCCGGCCAGGCGCGCTCAATTCTCGAGGCGCTGCCGGCAACCACCGGGACGCTGCTGCTCGTCATGATCGTCGCCGCAGCACTCATCGCGCTGTTCAAGACACCGCTTTCGCTGCGCCTTGCCGCCGGCGTGGTGGCGCTTGCCGCGCTCGCGCTGCTGATCGGCGTCGCCGGAACATTCCTCACGCCGGAGGGCAACACCTTTGCGAGAGTTTCGCCGGCTTCCGGTTTCTGGATTCTGATCTTTGCCTTCACGCTTTTGCTCGCCGATGTGCTGACACGGCTGGACCTGTCGCCATTGGCACGAGTTGGCGTGCTTGCGGTCTCGGCTTTGGCGATCGGGCTGCTGTTGATTTCGGGAAGCTGGGACAATCTGTCGATCCTGAAGGAATATTTCAACCGCGCCGACAGTTTCTGGGCGGAGGGCTCCAAG
>NZ_RZQE01000865.1:0-1334 GCF_004022955.1 Mesorhizobium sp. M7A.F.Ca.US.002.01.1.1
GCTCCAGTGTCAGCAGCAGGCTCATGCCGCGACCCCCGTCATTTCCGGCCGCCATCCGACGATTGTCCGCAGCCGCATGTCGTCAGCATCGCCCCTTTCGATGGGTCGCGCAAGCCAGGCGGTCCGCCCGAGCCGAACCGCTCCGATTTGGGGCGGCGGTACGGCTTCACGCGCAAGCACGATGCGCAGATCGACGTCGAGCGACTCCCCGACCATGTCGCGAACGGCCTGCTTGAACAGCTTGAGCCGCTCCCCGCCAGGCAGGAACGCCTTGAACTCCTCATACCCCAGCGGGCCGACACGCAGTTCGATCCTGCTTTGGCGGCTGAAAACGCGTGGGCCGATCGTCGCGCCCTTGCCGAGCCCTGCAAAGGCCTTTGCAAGACGGGTCTGGAGACCGGTTGGTACTGTTATCCAGGCGGAGATGAACTCCTTGATCTGTACCGGCGCCTTGAACGCTTCCGCCAGGAACAGCGTCAGCCGTTCCGGGCCGTCGACCTGATTGGCCAGCGAAGCCGCCTGCCGAAGCTTCACTGTATCGAGATTGGGGTCCTGCGTGCCGGGAAGTCCGATCCCGGCCATGGCTTCAAGCATGGCGCGAACGCGCCCGCCGACCGCGCGTTCGGCCTGCACGGCCGGGTGCGCATCCGCCCACGCCCGATAGTAGAGGGCGATCATACGGTGCTGCAGAATGTTGACGAAGTCGACGAACGTCGTGTCGCTGGTCAGTTGTGCCTCGGCGCCGGCGAACCAGCGTTGCGAGAGCCGGTCGAGCACCCAGCGCGTCAGATGCAGCGGCATTGGACCCTCGGGTCCCAGCAGACCGAAATTTGCCACCGTGACCCGGGCCGGTGCCGCATCGCGGGCTTCGCGGAACACAACCAGGTCCCGTGCGGAAAAGGCGAGGCGTACATGCTGGCCGAGCCGTGCCGGCTCACGGTCGGGACGGCCGGAATGGCCGAACAGACCGTTCCGTTGTTCGAGGCGGCGCAGCAGTTCGAAAAAGTCGAACGTCTCGGACAGACCTTCGGCCCTGTTCGGGCCGGGCTTGTCTAGATCAGGTAGCGATTGCCGGGCGTCATCGGCCATGGCACATCCTCCTGCTTCTGCAGCAGCCGCGTGCGAGTTCGCACGAAGCCGTTTATCCCGGCGTGACGAGCAAACAACCGCGCCAGCAAGGCCGAAAGCAGCAAGGTACTTTGGCCGGCCAGGACCGATTGATCAACATGCAACGTGACTTCGGTACCGCGTCCAAAGCACATCGGTCCATCGATTTGCAGACGTTCGATGACCGGCTGCGAGTCGATACGCACGATCGAATGCACATTTCGGGC
>NZ_RZQE01000866.1:0-1330 GCF_004022955.1 Mesorhizobium sp. M7A.F.Ca.US.002.01.1.1
GTGCATGGCAAGCGGTTCGTGGCCTTCGACGAAGAACGGTTCGTAGCCATAGCCGGCGAAAAGGTCTCGCAATTCCTGATCGTCCATGCGGCCGAGGATCGTCGGATTGGCGATCTTGTAGCCGTTTAGATGCAGGATCGGCAGGACGGCGCCGTCCGACGCTGGGTTCAGGAACTTGTTGGAATGCCATGCCGCCGCCAGCGGACCGGTCTCGGCTTCGCCGTCACCAACGACGCAGGCAACCACCAGACCCGGATTGTCGAAGGCCGCACCGAAGGCATGAACCAGTGCATATCCCAATTCGCCGCCCTCATGGATGGAGCCTGGCGTCTCGGGCGCGGCATGGCTTGGCACGCCACCGGGAAAGGAAAACTGCCGGAACAGTTTCCTGAGGCCGTCTTCGCCCTGCCCGATATCGGGATAGATCTCGCTATAGGTGCCCTCGAGCCATGTGTTGGCGACCATTGCGGGACCGCCATGGCCCGGGCCGCAGATAAAAAGAACATCGAGGTCGCGTTCGCGGATAACGCGGTTCAGATGCAGGTAGAGAAAATTCAGGCCCGGCGTCGTGCCCCAATGGCCAAGCAACCGAGGCTTGACGTGCTCGGCCTTCAACGGTTCGCGCAACAGCGGATTGTCGAGCAGATAGATCTGGCCGACCGAGATGTAATTCGCGGCGCGCCAGTAACGGTCCATGAGGTCGATCCGTTCGTGGCCGATAGCCTGCGGCGTCGCGGCAGCCTTGTCGTTCATCGACATCTCCAGCTTTCGGTTCGCTGGTGATAACTGGGGCATCTTTGCGCTTGAGCAACCCCCGACTGCCGCCGTCCGGGACAGTGTCGCGACCCGAGCGGCCAAGAGACCGGTCGCTATCCCGGTGGAGCGAGCGGCTCTGTCCGCAAATAGGCGGGAACCTTGAAGTCCTCCAGCGGTTAGAAACTGGAATCGCGAAGGCCAGGTTCAAGGCAGCTACCGCGAAGGACAACCTCGAAGCGTTGCACCAAGGGAGCTAAAAAATGCTCGATCTTCCTCGTGCCCGTGATCGAATGGTCAATATCCACGTCGGCCGGCGTGGCATCCATGACCGTGAAATTCTGCAGGCGATGCGCGAAGTTCCACGCGAGGCCTTCGTAGAACCCGGTTTCGAGGAATTTGCTTATGAAGACACGCCGCTGCCGATCGCCGACGGCCAGACCATATCGCAACCTTACATCGTCGCATTCATGATCGAAATGGCGGGCGTCAAACCGGGTGACCACGTGCTCGAAATCGGCACCGGCTCGGGTTACGCCGCCGCGGTGATGAGCCGGATCGTCGAACAGGTCTACAC
>NZ_RZQE01000867.1:0-1327 GCF_004022955.1 Mesorhizobium sp. M7A.F.Ca.US.002.01.1.1
CCGAATGGCCTTCCCATAAGCCGAAGGAATCCTGAGTACGAATGAGCCGCAGGAGGCATTTGACGAACGGGGAAGCAAGGGCCTCGTCGTCATTGTTGACAGCAGGGCCAACCGGAGGAATTTCGTTGTTCGTCATTTCAGTCTTCGTCTTCGAGGTACGATTTCCTTTTCCTGCGATGCCCACTCCGGGTCCGCTTGCGTGGCCGACGAATGGCTTGGGCGGGCCAACCCCAAGAGTGCCCCGTGGCCGACCTCGACATGTCCACGAGTGCGAGACCTGCGGCGCGAATTCGCGGCGCACATCGTCTGCGCCGCGATCCGACCGGTGGTCAACGCAATTGAAATCCAACCTTCCGCAAGCCGCCGCCCTGCTGCATCGACATACTTGCTGCGAAGAGAGCTTCGATGGGCGGATTGGCCAGTGTTCAATTCCAATTGTCAGTCCCTTCGCGATTCTTGCTCAGGAAGTGACTTCGTTTTGAGTTTCGGGTGCCTTCTTTTGCGGAGCCACACAAAGATCCGCGTGACAGGCAGGCTCACCCGTGTAGTTGGCCAGTGCTTCGAGCAATGGGGTAAGATAGTACTGTTTGGTGTGGTCCGGAATTGGCCCCAGCCGGTCCACCGATTTCAGTGCCACCTCGATCAACTCGATTGCGCGATCTTTGTTGCCGCTCTCGTAATAATACTGAGCTACCGGGAGGTACCGGAGGTATTTAAACGGGCCATCGCCGTTCGGGGGATTGAGTGCCAGTATCTGTTCCGAGAGCTCGTTGCCCATCGCAAAGCGCTCCGCGCGCGGAAGATGGGAATTGTCCATCGTGGGATCGAAGAGTTGGTTGAGGGCCAAGGCCATCCACGACACCGCGTCGGACGTTTTGTCGATCGCGTCCTCGACCAATTCTCGCATGACCGGCATGCCGGTCTTGATGTCGCGCAGCTTGTGAAGCAGAAGATCCGCATGAATCTGCCGGAACTCACAAGAGTCTGGCATCAAGGCGAGGCCTTCTTCGATGGCCAAGAGCGCCGCCGTCCAATCCTCGGCCTGCATCGCCGGCTCAAGTTTGGCGTATATCGGCCCGGTAAGCGACATTTCGCGCGCTGCAAGTTGGTTATGCGCGATGCGCTTTGCATCGGCGGCTTTCGCTTCATAGCTGCTGCGCCAGCTGCCGTTAAGGACTTTCGGCAAAACGTCATCGAGTTCCGCCGGGTGGCCGATAAAAGCGATGTGGCCGTCGCGGTCGACCACGAACGAGGTGGGAATCCCAATCGAAGAGCTGGGATCCATCCAGAGCTTGTTCATTTCGCCAATGTAATCGAACCCGATACG
>NZ_RZQE01000868.1:0-1321 GCF_004022955.1 Mesorhizobium sp. M7A.F.Ca.US.002.01.1.1
TGGTCCCTCCGTACACCGCAGCGCAGTCGAGGATACGGACTGGCACCGCATCGGCAAGGAGCGTTTTGCCGATGAAATCGCCGCCCGGCTCTACAAGCTCGCGCATGACGGCGAGTTCAGCGAGATCGTGCTCGTCGCGCCGCCGGTGGTGCTTGGGACAATGCGCAAAAAGCTGCACAAGGAGGTCGGGGACAAGGTGACCGCCGAAATTCCCAAGACATTGACCAACCATGCCATACCGGAAATCGAGGCCTTGCTGCGGGCAGCCTGATCATCGATCGGCCCTGACGAATCGAGACGAATAGCTCCGCACAAATTCCGATCCGGCCGGCAGCTTCTCAGCTGCCGGTCAAATTTTCGCGGCAGCGCCGTCGATTTCACGGCTTTGCGGGTTGCATCGCCGACATACCATCCATCATATTGCAAACAGGCGGCGGCCTTGGGCGGCGCTCATCCAACATCGCTGACTTGAAAGGCGCTCCATAGACAATGCCGCATGACACGCCCCTTATCGCCACCATCGTCGCCGGTCTGGGGCTGGCTTTCGTCTTCGGGGCTCTCGCCAACCGCTTCCGCATTCCGCCCCTGGTCGGTTATCTCATAGCCGGCGTGCTGGTCGGGCCGAACACGCCCGGCTTCGTCGCCGATGCCGGGCTTGCCAACGAACTGGCCGAAATCGGCGTCATCTTGCTGATGTTCGGCGTCGGGCTGCACTTCTCGCTCAAGGATCTGCTGTCGGTGCGTGCCATCGCCGTGCCGGGCGCCATCGTCCAGATCGGCTTTGCCACCGCGCTTGGCGCTGGTCTTGCCTGGATGCTCGGCTGGTCGATGGGCGCGGGGCTGGTGTTCGGCCTGGCGTTGTCGGTCGCCTCGACCGTGGTGCTGCTGCGTGCCCTGCAGGAACGGCGGATGATCGAGACCGAGCGCGGCCGCATCGCCGTCGGCTGGCTGATCGTCGAGGATCTGGCCATGGTGCTGGCGCTGGTGCTGCTGCCGGCGCTCGCTGGCGTGCTCGGCGGCCAGGAGCAGGCCGACGCCCATGCCAGCGGCCTGCTGTCGCTGCCGGCCAGCTACGGCATCTGGGGCGTCGTCGGCATCACACTGGCCAAGGTCACCGCTTTCGTCATCGTCATGCTGGTGGTCGGCCGCCGGGTCATTCCCTGGATCCTGCACTATGTCGCCCATACCGGCTCGCGCGAACTGTTCCGGCTGGCGGTTCTGGCCATCGCGCTCGGCGTCGCCTTCGGTGCGGCCAAACTGTTCGGTGTCTCGCTGGCGCTGGGCGCCTTCTTCGCCGGCATGATCATGAGCGAATCCGAAC
>NZ_RZQE01000869.1:0-1321 GCF_004022955.1 Mesorhizobium sp. M7A.F.Ca.US.002.01.1.1
ACACAGCGCTGATACTGATGATCGTCCTGCCTTTCGTAGGCAGCCTTGCCGCTCTCATGCTCCCGACAAAGGCTCGCAACGCCGCAGCTGTCCTCGCCGCCGCCGCGTCGTTTACCTGTCTGGGTTTGGCGGTCATGTTTTATCCCTCGGTACTCGGTCGAGGTGTGGTGCGTAGCGATATCGAATGGCTTCCGACGCTTGGCCTTGATTTCACTTTGCGAATGGATGGATTTGCCTGGCTGTTCGCCATGCTCATAAGCGGCATCGGCTTCCTCGTCGTCATTTATGCGCGCTACTACATGGCCCCGGAAGACCCGGTTCCGCGGTTCTTTTCGTTCTTTCTCGCGTTCATGGGATCGATGCTCGGGGTCGTCATTTCCGGAAACTTGATCCTGCTGGTCGTATTCTGGGAACTGACCAGCATCTTTTCCTTCCTGCTGATTGGCTATTGGCACCACAACGCCAGTGCCCGCGACGGCGCCCGCATGGCGCTGACGATTACCGGCATCGGCGGCATCGGTCTGTTGGCCGGCTTCCTGCTGATTGGCCATGCCGTTGGCAGCTACGACCTCGATCGTGTTTTGGCGTCGGGCGACCTTATCCGCTCCCACGATCTCTATGTGCCCATCCTGGTTCTTGTGCTGCTCGGGGGGTTCACCAAGAGCGCGCAGTTTCCGTTTCACTTCTGGCTGCCCAACGCCATGGCCGCACCGACCCCGGTCTCGGCCTACCTGCACTCAGCGACCATGGTGAAGGCCGGCGTGTTCCTGTTGGCGCGCCTGTGGCCGGTGCTTGCGGGGACATACGAATGGTTTTGGATCGTCGGCTTCGCCGGCATGATGTCTTTCGTTTTGGGAGCTTATTTTGCGATCTTCCAGCGGGACATTAAGGGTTTGCTCGCCTACTCGACCATCAGCCATCTCGGTCTGATTACACTTCTGCTCAGCCTCGGTAGCCCGCTGGGTGCCGTCGCTGCCATCTTCCACATGATGAACCACGCCACGTTCAAAGCCTCGTTGTTCATGGCCGCCGGTATCATCGACCATGAGACCGGAACGCGCGACATGCAGCGGCTGGGCGGGCTTTTCCGTGTCATGCCCTACACCGCGACGCTCGCCATGGTGGCAAGCGCGGCCATGGCTGGCGTCCCCCTCCTCAACGGATTTCTCTCCAAGGAAATGTTCTTCGCCGAGGCGATCGAAACGCACGCCGATTCCATTCTCGATACCGCCGCGCCCTATGCTGCCGTCCTGGGCAGCGCTTTCGCTGTTGCCTACTCGGCACGGTTCATCCACAGCGTGTTTTTCCGACCGCTGCCGGC